>CAIOFO010000082.1 GCA_903857685.1 uncultured Alphaproteobacteria bacterium | reverse complement strand
GTCAGTGCCAAGCTGCTGCGAGCGGCAGCGTAGCAGCAGCGGCGCGGCAGGGCGGCCACGGGCCGCTGAATTAATGCCGAGCATCCCGCGCGACAGCGCCTTGAGGGATGCGCAAGAAATGCCAAGGCCCCCGCGCGCCAGCGACTTGAGGGCCGCGCGTCAGGCAAAAGCTCAGTTGCTTTGCGAAACCGTGATGGCGGCAGGATGCGAATCCTCGCCCGCATAAGCAGACGCACCCGCGATGAAAATGGCGATCGCCACGGCCAGAACCACATCAAACGGTTTCATTTTTTGTCCCACGGTATGATCACGCCGAGTCAACGCGCCTGCAGGCGAAAGTGTGCAAAGCAATTGTGGTGAAATTCAGAAGCCCGCGTGAATAGCGTGGAACGATGCGCCGACCAGATCATGCACCTGCGCCGCCTGCACGGGCTCGGGCTGGAAATTGTCTTTAAAGGCGGCCTGTTTCTCCAGGGCGGTCCTGGCCGGGGCGGAAACCGACGCCGCCAGGGCGGCGGTGAAGACGGTGCCGAGAATCAAGGTGTGGCGTGTCATGACCACTCTCCATTATCCGTACCGGAAGATAACGGAGTCGCCGCACAAAAAGTTGCAGGGGTTTTCAAGCCTGCCCAAATCCCGCCATGATCGGACGGCAGCGGGATCAGACTTCCACGATTTCGTTCGACAGCCTGTTCTCGGGCGGCCCGTCGCTGGGGAAGTGCGCCGCCAGCGCCGCGCCGCAGATTTCAATGGCGCGAACAAAGCCGTTAGCGGGCTTGCCCGCTTTCATGCCGTCGGTCACCGCTTCCACCGCCGCGTTCCAGGGGCCGTCGCCCACCGCCTTGTGGATGGCGTCATGGGCCACCAGCTCGACCTGGCGATCCTTGAGCGAGGCGTAGATCAGGATATGCGGCTCGGCATGCGACAGCCGCATGCCGGCGGCGGCGAAATGATGCCGCGCCAGCTGGCGGACGCGATGGCGCTTGAGGAAGCGCGGCGTCATCACCCGGCGCACCATAGGCAGCGCCACCACCAGCGCCACGATCAGGAACAATCCAGCCTGGAGCAGCGAATAGGTGGACAGAGCCCGCAGGATCAGGTCTTCCACCATCCCGAGGCTGTCATCGGTCCAGCTTGAGAAGATGTCGGCCAGCGCCAGCCGGCGCAGCCCCGCCAGCACCAGCAGCGGCGGTACCGCCAGCGCGACGATGGCGGCCCAGCCCAGCGGCACCTCGCGGTAGCGCGACACTTCATGGGCCAGGACGCAGAAAATCTCGCCGGAGGTCTTGCTCTCGGCCTCGGTGATCGCATCGGCGATGCGCGCATGATCCGCCCTGGTGAGCATGTCTACCAACTCCCCGAGGCGCCGCCGCCGCCGAAGCCGCCGCCACCGCCGCCAAAACCGCCACCGCCGCCGAAGCCGCCGCCGCCAAGGCCGCCGCCGCGTCCGCCGCCGCCCATGAAGAGGAACGGCAGCAGGCCCCAGCCGCCAAAGACGCGGAAGATGGCGAAGGCAATGAACAGGACGATGAGCAGGCCGGTGATGGAGCCGGACTGGCCGCTGCCCTGGTCCTGCTGAGCCTGCTGCTCCGCCGCGGCCGCCTTGGCTTCGGCCTGCGAGGTGCTCAGCGACAATTGCTGGATCAGCGCGTCCACGCCGGCGGTGACGCCGCCATTGAAATCACCGCTGCGGAATTTGGGCAGCACCGTGCTTTGCAGGATCACTTCCGACAGGGCGTCGGTGAGAATGGGCTCCAACCCATAGCCCACCTCAATGCGCGCCTTGTGTTCGGTGGGCGCGATGATCAGCAGCACGCCATTGTTGAGCTTGGCCTGGCCGATGCCCCAGGCGCGGCCCAGCTGGTAGCCGTAATCGGAAATCTCATAGCCCTGCAGCGAGGGCAGCGTCACCACCACAAGCTGGCGCGACGTCTTGGCTTCCAGCGCCGCCAGCTTGTCGGTGAGATCGGACCTGGTGGCTGGGCTGAGGATATTGGCGTTGTCCACCACCCGTCCCGTCAGAGGCGGGAAAGTCGGCGCCGCGGCCCGAGCTGAAGACGTCAGCGCGGGCGCCGTGAGGAAGAATAACGCGAACAGCCCCGCCAGGAATTTCATTGGGAGCATCGGCCAGGAGCGCATAGCAACAGCGTATGCGCGCGGCCTCGCGGTTTTCCGTCCGGCCGTGCGACCCAAAATAATCACGGCGATGCGGGTGCTGCGGGAGTCGCGCCGGGGAAGCTCACCACCGGGGCGCTTTGGGCGGCGGCGGTGGCGGCAAAGGGCGTCGCCTGCTTGTAGGACTTATAAAACGTGGCGGCCCAGAGCGAGCCGGGAATGGTGACCAGCTCGGTGTTATAGTCCTGCACCGCGCTGTTGTAGTCGCGCCGCGCGATCTCGATGCGGTTCTCCGTACCCTCAAGCTGCGCCTGCAGCGCCAGGAAGTTCTGGTTGGATTTCAGGTCGGGATAATTCTCCGTGATCGCCAGCAAATGGCCCAGCACGCCGGAGAGCTGGTTCTGCGCCTGCTGGAATTTTTCCATCGCGGCGGGATCGGTGATGGTGGACGCGTCAATCGAGACATGCGTCGCCTGGGCGCGGGCCTGCGTCACCGCCTCCAGCACGCTTTTTTCCTGCGCGGCGTAACCCTGCACAGTGGCGACCAGGTTGGGAATCAGGTCGCTGCGGCGCTGATAGGCGGCCTGGACGTCGGCGAAGGCGGCCTTGACCGCCTGGTCCTTGGCGGGAATGGCGTTCACGCCGCAGCCCGCCAGCGCCAGCGAAAGGCCGACAACTGCGAACAGCTTCGATAAATGTCTGGAAATATTCATCTTCTCCACTCCGGCGTTTAACCCATGCGCAGAAGATGGGGAACCGGGCGGGAACCGCAAGCGCCGGGAACGAAAATATCTCCCTTGCCTTTGCTCAGCTTTTGCCCAGCGCCGGTGCGCCCCTCGACGTGGTCATGCCGGGTTTGACCGGCGTTCCCTGCGCCTTGGCGGTATCCATCAACCCGGCGCAATCGGCGTTGCTGGCCAGGCCCAGATCGATAAAGGCCAGAAGCGCGGCCAGCGGATTGACGGCGCCAAGCCCCAGCCCGATGGCGCCCTGGACCAGGGCGGGGCCGGCCGCAACGCCGATGACGGGATGCTCCAGCGGACCGCTGACCGTGATCGGCGCGCACAGGCGGAAGAACTGGAAATGCTTGGGCTGGCCTTGCAGGCGCAGGTTCATGCTTTCCTGCCCCAGATCCACGCTGCCGCTGCCCTGCACCAGCACCGGATCGGTATCGAAGACGAATTGCTGGCTGGTGAGGACGCCGTCCTTGACGGCGAAATGCGCCACGGCGCAGCGCAGGCCGGTATCGCTGTTGTCGCCCGCCAGCGTGAGGCTGAGGGCATTCAGCACATCAATGCCCAGCCATTCGGCCAGCGATTTTCGGAAACGGCCCGAGGGGATCACTGCGGTGGCAGTGCCGCTGGCGCTGGCCACCACCTTGTGCACCGAATTGCCCCGGCCGGTGAGAACGGCGCGGGCCTCGGCGCTGCCGCTGATGGGCTTTTCGCCGCCCTTGATGAAATTTTCCATGTGAATGCCGGTGACGCGGGCGTCCACCGAAGTCACCGGCACATCACTGCGCGCATCAATCCGCAGCGAGCCGGCGAGTTTTCCCTGGCTGAAGGCAAAGGCCAGCGGTTTGAGATCGAGCACGCCGTTTTCCAGATGGATCTGGGTGACGAAGCCGCGCAGGGGAAAATCCTGGCTGCGGACGGAATCGGCGGAATAGGCGACGTCGCCGTCCATCTGGCGCAGCCGCTCGGTATGCAGCGCCGTGTCGGGGAGCAGCGCCGAACTTGCCGCCGCGGGCTTGCCGCCGCGGAACAGCGAACCCAGATCGTCAAAATCCAGGACGCGGGAATTCAAGACGCCGCGCAGCAGCGGCCGGACGCCCGCCGCATCCACCGTCAGGTCGCCATGCAGGTCGGAGGCGCCCACCGTGCCCGCCAGATTGTGCAGCCGGTACAACGCCGCGTCGCGCGTCATCCGGGCGGTGAGGTGATAGGGCGGCGTCGCCGGCAGCGACAGGCCGGTCAAGTAATAAAGATCGGCCATGCTTTTGCCGGTGAAGGCGGCATCGGCATTGAACTGGTCGAGATAAAAGGGATGCAGGATGCTGCCGTTCAGCACGACATGGGTATCGCCGTCGGCGATGTCGGCGGCAAAGGCATAGGGCCTGCTCTCGTCCACATTGATCAGCGGCCCGCCATGGACATCGGCGAGGAACCTGTCCGCATTGAGGGTGCCCTTGCCGGTCAGCTGGAAGGCGTTGCCGCCGGGCGTATCGGCATGCTCCTGCGAGGAAATCGCGCCAAGAAATTTCAGCTTGCGCACCTGGTCATCAATTTCCAGATGCCCGTCCTTCACCAGGAAGCGGTTGATCGGCGGGATATGCCAGCCCGCCGCCGCGCCGGACGAGTCGCGGTCCCAGTTGGTGCGGCCGCTGGCATCCCGCACGATCAGGGCATCGGCCTGGTCCAGCGACACCAGCGGCAGGATCCAGGTGCCGAAAATCGCGGGCACTAGGCGGAATTCCACCACGCCATGCTTCACCGCCGCGCCTTGCGGCCGGTCCTTCAGTCAGGAGGGATTGCCGATATAAAGCCCGCCGATCTCGACATGCGGCTGCCAGCGGAACAGGTCGACCTTCAGGTCGCCGTCAATGCGCACCTCGCGCCCGGCCCTGGCCGAGGCGTAACGGCCGATGGGACCGCGCATCTGATTCCAGTCCAGGAAATAAAGCATGATCAGGGCGGCGGCCAGGAACGCCAGGATCACCGTGCCGCCCCCGCGCAAGGCGCCGGCGGGCGTAAAGCGCGTGTCACGAAAATCCGCAATTATCCGCCGCCTGAGCCGGCCGAAGGCGGAATCGCTTTCCGTGATGCCGATCAAAGACATAGGGGTTCCAATCCGCTATGTAACGCACCAGACAGAATTGCGCTGCCCAAGGCGGCGCGAAACACGGAACAATTCCGGGCGTTGTGGAGGCATGACGATCGTGATGGGGCCAGCGCCCGGACGCATCCACCCCTGGATGCTCATAAAAGAAGGCTTTACCGCCTTTGTTGACGACAGCGCCCTCACCCGCGGGGCGGCGATCGCCTTTTATGCCGTCACGGCGATTGCCCCGGTGCTGTTCATCGCCACCACCATCGCCGGCGTCTTCCTGGGGCCGGCCGCCGCCAGCGGCGCGGTGCGCTATCAGTTGACCCAGGTGATGAGCCCGGCCAGCGCCGACATGGTGCAATATGCCATCGTCCGTGTCGGGGCCGCCCACCATTCCCTCGCCGGCACGCTGATCGGCCTTCTGGCATTGATCTTCACCGCCTCGGGCGTGTTCACGGAAATCCAGGATGCGCTGAACGTGATCTGGAGCGCGCCGCGCAAGCAATCCTATTTCTATCTGGCGGTGCGGGGCCGGGTGCTGAGCCTGGCGCTGGTGGTCATCCTGGGCATCCTGCTGATGATCTCGATGATCTTTGCCGGCGGCGTGGGCGTGATCAGCCACGCCCTGGACCAGTACACCAGCCTGAGTTTTTTCGTCATCAGCCTGATCAATCTGGGCCTGTCATTCGGATTGCTGTCGCTGCTGTTCGCGGCGCTTTACAAGATCCTGCCCAATATCCGGCTGGCCTGGCGCGACGTGATGGTGGGCGCCATGGGCACCGCGCTGCTGTTCGAGGGCGGCCAGGAGCTGATCGCGATCTATCTGTCGCGCATCATCTACGCCAATGTCTATGGCGCGGCGGCGGGCGTGATCGTGCTGCTGGTCTGGGTGTATTACACGGCGCAAATTTTCCTGCTGGGCGCGGAATTCACCAAGGTCTGGGCCCGGCATTACGGCAGCCAGCAAGACGCGATATGACCGCGGGCGTGCCTTAAAGTTCCGGAATTTGATTGGCCGCGCTTGCGGCCGGTTGCGGCACAAATCCCGCCGCTTCCGCCTTCGCCATCCGGACATCGTCGGCGCCGATCTGGTCCTTGAGGACGGCGGCGCGGCCAGCGGACGGCGCGTCGCCGCCGCCGGCGGCGATCAGGTACCATTTGAGCGCCTCGGCGCCGCTTTGCGGCACGCCCAGGCCGCGCTCATAGAGAACCGCCAGGTCGAACTGGGAATCGCGATAGCCTTTTGCGGCCGCGCGCGTGAACCATTGCACCGCAAGCGCGGGGTCGGGCGCGGGGCCTTGCGCAAAGGCGATGGCGAGATTGTGCATGGCCTTGACGTTGCCCTGCTCCGCCGCGGCGCGCAGCCAGCGCACCGCCTGGGCCGGGTCGCTGTCCAGATAGAGCGTGCCCAGCAGATATTGCGCCACCGGCTGGCCCTGTGATGCGGCGGCGATGCTCCAGCGCCGCGCCGCCCCGGCATTGGCCGCGGGCCCGCGCAGATAAGCCAGCGCCAGCAAGGTTTGCGCCCTGGCATCGCCGCTGTCGGCCAGGGCCATGATCCGGGCCATGCCGGTTTGCGCGGTCTGGCGGTGGCTGACGGACGCGACCGGCGATGCCTGCGGCACACCGCTGGCCAGGAGCAGCGCAGCGCCGATCAGCATCAGTCCGCCGATCAGGATGGAGGCCAGCACCAGCCCGTTCCATACCGGGCCGCGCCGGCGCCGGGGCTTTGCCGGCGGCGGCACGGCGCGGCGCGCCACCTGGCGGGCATGGGCGATAAAATCCGCCATCTCCTTTTCGCTGACCGGTTCTTCCGCCGGGCCGCTTTTGGCAATCTGCTCGACATGCGCCAGCACGTTCGGCGCCAGTTCCAGGGATGCCGCTTCGCCGGGCGCCGCATCGGCCAGGGTTTGCGCGGATGCGACCGGCGCGGACGCCGCCGGATGGGCGGTAGTCCCTTCCGCGGGCAGAAGATTAAATTCGGACGGATCAAACAGCGGCAAGGCCGGTTCGGGCGCAGCAACCGGTTTTGCCTGCGCCAGCCCGGCCAGCTTCTCTTCCATCAGGGCGAGGCGCTGGCCCAGCGTCTGCTCGGATTTCTCCTGGCGTTTTTCCAGACCGCCCAGGGCGCGCTCGAATACCCGCAGGCGCCGCTCCAGCCAGGCGTCGGTGATGGGCGCGGCCGGCGTGATATCGCTGCCAACGGCGCGCAAGACCTCGACGGGCGGCGCCACCTCAAGGATATCGCCAAGCGCCTTGACGTCGCCTTGCGTCAAGGCCGCCAGCATCTGCTTCTTGCCGGCGAAACAGCGGCGGAACTGGGCGCGGCTGACGCCCGTGTCGGTCAAGAGCCCGGCGATGGTGAAATCCGCTGCCGCCACCATGCGCGTCCGCGCCGCCGCCAGCAACACAGTATGCGCCTGTGCGTCCGAAAGTTCCGCAGGTTCCACGCTTCACGCCCCAACTGCTCCGGGGCCACGCTAATCCGGCGGAAATTACGGAAGACGCTGTAAATCGTTCGCAATTCTAATCGAATTTGCCGGGGATTTTATTCGGCCGGCTGGGCGGCGCGGACCGGACGGGGAGCGGATCTGCCCACGGTCCGCATTAGCACGATCATCAGCACGATGGTGGCGAGATAGGCGATCAGCTGGGCGCCATTGGGGGCTTCGCTGTAGCCCACCAGCGTGTGCAGCAGCCGCCCGGCAATGCCGTCTTCCGGCAACAGCCAGGATGTGTTCCACAGCGTGTTGGTCAGGGCACTGATGTAGCCGCCATTCTGCAGGAACAGAATCGCCTGGGCCGCCATGCCCGCCGCCAGCAATGTGATCAGGCCGGACGTCACGGTGAACAAACGGTGCGCCGGAATGGTGAGCAGGCCGAAATACATCAGGGCAGACACCGCCGCGCCCGCCGCAAGACCCAGCGCGCCGCCGGTCGCCAGCGCGGCATTGGAGGTGCCGCCCTGGGCCACGATGCCATAGAGAAACAGCACAACTTCCGAGCCTTCGCGCAGCACCGCGACGCCGACCACGATGGAAAGCGCGGCCAGGGTGCGCTTGCCGCTGATCACCTGATGGCCCGCCGCCTTGAGTTCGCGCGCCATTTCGCGGCCATGGCTGGCCATCCAGACATTGTGCCAGGTGAGCATCGACACGGCGATGAGCAGGATGCTGGCATTGAAAAATTCCTGGCCGGAGCCCTGGAACAGCGACGCCAGTTCGCCGGCGAACAGCGCGACAAGGCAGGCGCCGACCACGCCGCCCAGCACGCCCAGCGCGACAAAGGCGGAACGGCGCGGCACCCCGGCGGTGGCCGCCAGCACGATGCCGACGATCAGGCCGGCCTCGATCACTTCGCGAAAAACGATGAGCAGCGCCGACAACATGTTTTACTCCGCGATCACAAAGCCTTCGGCGGTGGCCGAATGATATTCGCCCATGAAGGGATATTTGCCGGGCGCAAGCGCCCGCAGCCGGACATTGCCGCTGGAATTGCCCGCCACGACCTTTTCCACCTTCAGCGAGGTGGAATCGAATTCCTCGGCGGTGGAATCCTTGTTGGTGAGCGCGATCACCGTGGGGGTGTTGGCCTTCACATGGATCTCGGCGGGAAAGAATTTGTGGTTCTGCAGCGTCACCGCGATCGGCGCGTCGGCAAAGGCCGGCGCGGCGGCGATGAGCAGGGTGGCAAGCAGGATTTTTTTCATTTGGTCTTGCTCGGGTAGGTAAAGATCCAGTTCAGGCTGATCGGCTTCCACCAGTCCGGCACACCCGAGGCTTTGTCGGTATGGCGAATTAAGCCGTGCGAGGGCGGCGGCGAAATGATGTAGATCAAATGGTAGGTGCCCGGCCCGGCCATATCGACATCGTTGGCGTAATGCGGGCCGTCCTTGGCCGTCATGGGAAACAGGATGCCGGTCTTCTTGTAGGTCTTCACCCCGTCCTTGGTCAGCTCGTAATGAATGTCGAGATAGGGGATCCAGGCATCCTCGGCAAAACCGTGGCTCTCATTGCCGGTGGCGTGAACATCGGCTTCCAGATGGATGCGGTCCTGGCTCATGCCCATGCCGGACGGCATCCTGTCCATCTCGATCCCGGTCAGGTAGTTGGGCACGATCTGCATGCCCTCCCTCACCACCGGCTCGCCGACATAGAATTCCTGCGCCGCCATGGCGGGCGCGCCCGCCAGAAAGGGGGCGAAAAGCAACAGGGCGGCGGCAGGCACAAGGCGCATGAGAACCTCAGGGCACCTCCTTATATGTGCAACTAATTCTCAAGTGCAAGCCCTAAACCACCCATTCCGGGGAGGTTGGGCTGATTGACAAGCCCGGCCCGGACAAGGGACCCTGTTTTCCGGGAAAAACAACAAATCCGAGGAAAAATCATGACCCTTTCGCCGCGGCTGGCTGCCCTGCTGGGCTTGTCCCTGGCTTTCGTCCCCCTGGCGGCCCTTGCCGCTCCGGGACCGGTCCAGACCTTTTCCACCTCCGCCGGGCCGGTGAAGATCACCCCCATCTATCATGCCGCCGTGATGATCGAAGCCGGCGGCGACCGCATCTATCTTGACCCCGCCAAGCCGGCCGATATCAGCGGCCTGCCGCCGGGCGACCTGGTCCTGATCACCGACATTCACGGCGACCACATGGACGCCGACGACATCAAGGCGCTGAGCAAGGCGGGCACCGACATCATCGCTCCGGCCTCGGTGCAGGCCACCATCACCGCCGCCAAGCCGCTGGCCAATGGCGACAGCACCATGTGGCGCAAATGGAAGATCACGGCGGTGCCGATGTACAATGTCACCCATCTGCAGCCCAACGGCACGGCCTTCCACACCAAGGGCCGCGGCGATGGCTATGTGCTTTCCTATGGCGGCAAGAATTTCTATTTCGCGGGCGATACGGAAGGCACGCCCGAGATGGCGGCGCTCAAGAATATCGATGTCGCCTTCATTCCCATGAACCTGCCCTACACCATGACGCCCGATGAAGCGGCCGCCGCGGTCAAGACCTTCAAGCCCAAGATCGTCTATCCCTATCACTACAAGGGACAGGACCCGGCCGTGTTCCAGAAGGACCTGGCCGGCAGCGGCATCGAAGTGCGGCTGCTCGACTGGTACGCCAACGAGATCCCGAAGGCGGCGAAATAGTGAGGCGCGGTTCGCGCAGCGAGCGGCGAACCCGCTAGTCCGACTTCAATGCCCGGGTCAGGAACCGGGTCAAATTGTCCACCAGCTGCTTGCGGCAGAGCTGGCCGCGCGACGCTTCGCGCCCGGTCTGGTGCAGCGCGCCGACAATGGCCTGGCCGATGATCTCGGCATTGTAGGATTTGCAGGCCTGGCCTTTTTCCGCCGCGCTCAGCACCAGCGCGGACCATTCCTCGCCCCAGCGCACCAGAAGCGGCACGGCCTGGGCGCCCTCGGCGTCGATCACCATTTCGTCGGTCATGGCGGCTCGCAGCACGCCGGGATGGCTGTCGGAATAATCATAGATCGCGTTCAGGGTGGCGGCGATCATCTCCTCAAGGCTGCTGTCGGGCGTGCGGGCGATGGAAAGATGGCTGTTCATCTCCTGCCGCGCATCCTCGACGAAAGCGAGAAAGCAGGCCCGCTTGTCCGGGTAATGCAGATAAAAGGTGCCATGGCCCAGGCCCGCCTCGCGGGCAATGTCCTGCGGCCTGGTGGCGTGATAGCCGCGTTCGACGAACAGTTTGCGCGCCGAGGCTTTCAGCCTGGTCAGGCTGTCGGGCCGCTTCTTGATTGGTATCACCGCCCCGTTCATGGCGCGCACTTTCGCCGCGCCCCATGGCCCAAGTCAACAGCAAGACGCCGCAATCAGCTTCTAAAGCCGGGATCGCTGCGCTCAACTTTTCGCAAAAGCGCGGGCCAGGCCAGCGTTCCCATGAAACCGTCAAAGCCGAAAGCGCCCTGCCCGGCGGTTTTTTCCGGCACGCCTTGGTTGGGAATATTTATTCCGGCGCCGCCGGCCAGCGCCCGCGTCTGCATGGCGCAGGCCCGTTCCAGATAGTAAGTCCGCAAATAGGCATCGGCGCAATTTTTTCCCACCGCCAGGGTGCCATGGTTTCGCAGCAACATGAAATTTCTGTTTCCCATGTCCGCCACCAGGCGGGTGCGCTCTTCTATGTCGAGGGCGATGCCCTCATAGTCATGATAGGCCAGGTCGCCCAGCACCATCATGGCGTGCTGGTCCAGCGGCAGCAGCCCGTCGGCCTGCGCCGCCACGGCAACGCCGTCAGTGGTGTGCAGGTGAATGACGCAGCCCACATCCGGGCGGTTCATATGCAGGGCGCTGTGAATTACAAAGCCGGCATGGTTCACCGGATATTCGGTTTCCTGCAGCTTGTTGCCGTCCAGGTCGATCTTGACCAGCGATGAGGCGGTGATTTCCTCGAACAGCAACCCATAGGGATTGATCAGGAAATGGTGCTCGGGGCCGGGCACGCGGGCGGAGATATGGGTGAAGATCATGTCGTCCCAACCCTGCATCGCCACCAGGCGATAGGTCGCGGCAAGATCCACCCGCGCCCGCCATTCCTCGGCGCTGACGGAATTTTTCAAGGACGCAATGGCATTCATGGCTGCGATTATAGTACCCGCGCCACGGCCTGTCGCCAGCCGCCATAAAGCCGGTCGCGTTCCGGCTTTTTCATGCGCGGCACAAAGCGCCGGTCCAGCGCCCAGCGCGAGGCGATGTCCCTGGTGTCTTTAAAGATGCCCGCGCCCAGACCGGCCAGATAGGCCGCGCCCAGCGCGGTTGTCTCCGTCACTTCCGGGCGCTCCACATCAAGGCCGGTAAGATCGGCCAGCCGCTGGCAGAACCAGTTGTCGCCGACCATGCCGCCATCCACCTTCAGACGCGTGAGACGCGTCAGCCCTGCCCCGCGCATGTCCGCCGCCATCGCTTCGAGCAGGTCGCGGGTCTGGTAGCAGACCGCATCCAGCGCGGCGCGGGCGATCTCGGCTTTGCCGGCATCGCGGGTCAGGCCGACAATCGCGCCGCGCGCTTCCGGATTCCAGTATGGCGCGCCCAATCCGGTGAAGGCGGGAACGAAATAAAGTCCTTCAGCGTGTTTGGCGGTTTTGGCCAGCGCCTCGATTGCGGGGGCTGCGGGAATGGCTTGCAGCGCGTCGCGCAGCCATTGCACCACCGCGCCGGCGATGAAGATGCTGCCCTCAATGGCATATTGTCTTGTGTCGCCCCGGCGCCACAGCGACGTCGCCAGCAACCGGTTTTTCGAATGCGTGATTTTCGCGCCGGTGTTGACCAGGACAAAACAGCCGGTGCCATAAGTGGACTTGACGTCGCCGGGCGAAAAACAGGCCTGACCGATGCTGGCGGCCTGCTGGTCGCCCGCCACACCCAGGATGGGAATGGGCTTGCCCAGCAGTTTCCTGTCGCTGACGCCGAAATCGCCGGCGCTGTCGCGGATCTGCGGCAGCATGGCGCGCGGCACGCCGAACAGTTTCAGCAGTTCGGCATCCCAGTCCAGCGTCTTCAGGTTCAAGAGCATGGTGCGCGACGCGTTGCTGACATCGGTGGCATGCACCTTGCCGCCGGTCAGCTTCCACACCAGCCATGTGTCAATGGTGCCGAAGAGGATTTCGCCGCTCGCCGCCCTTGCCCGCGCGCCTTTTACGTTTTTCAAAAGCCATTCCAGCTTGGTGGCGGAGAAATAGGGGTCCAGCAGCAAGCCGGTCTTGCGCGCGATCCTGCTGTCCCAGCCTTTGGCCCTGAGCGCCTGGCAGCGCGCTGCGGTACGCCGGTCCTGCCAGACAATGGCATGGTGCAGCGGTTTGCCCGTCGCCTTGTCCCAGATCAGGGTGGTTTCGCGCTGGTTGGTGACGCCGATGGCGGCGATGGAACTTTTCCCCATCACCTTGCGGCAACAGGCCAGGGCGGCGCGCCAGATTTCGTCGCCGTCATGCTCGACCCAGCCATTGCCGGGAAAGAATTGTCTCAGCGGGATCGAATGCGCGGCTTGCGGGCGGCCGGCGCTGTCGAACAGCATGGCGCGGGTCGAGGTGGTGCCCTGGTCTATCGCCAGCAAATATTCCCGCTTCATGCCGCAAATTTGGGCAGATATGGCCGCTTTCGCAAGAGACTTAATGCGCTGTTAACTGCCGGGCTGGTAAAAATCGGCAGCAAGAGGCTGGGGCAAACCAGCCGATGCGGATCGCAGTGAGAGGCCGAGGTGGGACTGACCGCGTATGACATGAGCGACATGGGCCGCCTGGCCCAGCTCGCCATCAATCCGCAGAACGGCGCCAGCCGCGAGGAAATCTACCTCGCCGTCGCCTCGCTCTACCGCATCCAGGGCGCCGGGCTGAACCAGCGCGAACGCGACCTGATGCGCGAAATCCTGCGCCGCCTCACCCGTGACGTTGAAATGGCGATCCGCATCGCGCTCGCCCAGCGCCTGGCCGAAGACGCCAGCGTGCCGCACGACCTGATATTGCTGCTGGTGGATGATTCCATCGAGGTTGCCCGTCCCCTGATCATGCATTCGCCGCTGCTGACCGAGGCCGACTCCATCCGCATGATCGCCGAAGCCAGCATGGCGCACCGCGAAGCCATTGCCGGACGTCCCGGCATCGGCATTCCAGTGACCGACGCGCTGGTCGCCTGCGACCATGAACCGGTGCTGCTGGCGCTGGTGCGCAATGCCACCGCCAAGATTTCCGATACCGGCTACAAGGCGCTGGTGGAAAAGTCGCGCGCCTTCCAGGGGCTGCAGGAGCCGCTGATCCGCCGCCCCGACATGCCCACCGACCTGGCCAGCAACATGTGCAGCTGGGTTTCGGACGCGCTCAAGGTCTATATCCAGAACAATTACCAGATGGCGCCGCGCCGCGTCGACGTCGCCCTCAGCGAAGCCAACACGGCCCTCAAGGCCGAGCCGCTGGGTCCCAAGGACCCGCCGGCCGACAGCGCCCAGAAACTGATCGAAAAGCTGGCCGTTTCGGGCCAGCTCAAGGCGGGCTTTCTGATGCGGGTGCTGAGCCAGGGCCAGATAGACCTGTTCGACCTGGCTTTCGCGCGGCTGCTCGGCGTCGAGCTGCTCACCTTCCGCAATTTCTTCTACAAGGACGGCGTCCGGCTGGTCGCCCTGGCCTGCCGCGCCGCCGGCATCGACAAATCGGTGTTTGCCACCGTCTTCAACCTGTCGCGCCAGGCGCGCGACAAGTCGCCGGCGATGGGCCGCCAGGAAACAGCCGAAGTGGATTCCATTTTCGCCACCTTTACCAAGTCCGCGGCGCTGGAAGCCCTCAAAGCCGGCCTGATGCCCTGAGCGCTTTCCTCTGCTAGAGTGGCGAGATCAGCCCTCAGGTCCCCTGCATGCCCTCCCTTCACTTCACCGCAGCGCCCGACGCTTCCGAAGCGCTGACCGAAATGCGCGCCCGCCACGACGATGCCGGCCCCGACAAGGCCGAGATCATTGTCGCATTGGGGGGCGACGGCTTCATGCTGCAGACGCTGCACAGCTTCCTGGGCAAGGGCAAGCCGATCTACGGCATGAATCTGGGTTCGGTCGGTTTCCTGATGAACGAATATCGCCAGGATGAACTTCTCACCCGGCTGGCGGCCGCCGAACGCGCGGTGGTGCATCCCCTGCGCATGCAGGCCCATACCACCAAGGGCATGACCGAGGCGCTGGCCTTCAACGAGGTCTCGCTGCTGCGCGAAACCCGCCAGGCAGCCAAAATCCGCATCACGGTGGACGGCCGCGCCCGCATTTCCGAACTGATCTGCGATGGCGTGCTGGTGTCCACGCCCGCCGGCTCGACCGCCTATAACCTGTCGGCCCATGGCCCGATACTGCCGATTGACGCGGCGCTGCTGGCGCTGACGCCGATCAGCGCCTTCCGGCCCCGGCGCTGGCGCGGCGCCATTCTGCCCCATCGGGCCAAGGTGGGCTTCGAAATCCTGGAAAGCCGCAAGCGCCCGGTCAGCGCCGTGGCGGATGATTTCGAGGTGCGCGAAGTCACCCGCGTGGATGTCGCCGAGGACCGCGCCATCGCCATGACCATGCTCTATGACGCGGGCCATAATCTGGATGAGCGCATCCTGGCAGAACAGTTTAACGACTGATTATTGCTTCCCCCTCCGCCCTTCGCATCGCAAGCGCTGCTACGGGCACCTCCCCCGTCAGCGCGCTGGCGCGCGCACGGGGAGAGGCGGACCTGCGATTGCTTCAAAAATTTCACGGTGTGTTAACGGCAGTTAAGTAGCCTGCCATGACCGGGCCCGCGTCTCGCAGGCGCCGGCAGGCTGGGCGTGGCATGAGTTACCAGTTCGACAGGCTGAAAATTCTGGTCGTGGACGACAATGCGCATATGCGCAAGCTCGTCACCACGATCCTGCAGGCATTCGGCGTCATCCAGATCTATGAAGCCGATAGCGGCGAGCGCGCCTGGGCGGTATTGCGCGAATCCAATCCCGATGTCTGCGTCGTGGACTGGATGATGGACGGCATGTCGGGCCTGGAATTCACCAACAAAATCCGCACCGCCCCCCAGACTCCAAATCCTTTCGTGCCGGTGATCATGCTCACCGGCCACACCCATATCGACCAGGTACGCCAGGCGCGCGATGCCGGCGTCAATGAGTTCATCGCCAAGCCGGTCTCGGTCAAGACCATGATGCAGCGCCTGGTATCGGTGATCGAAAGCCCGCGCCCTTACGTCCGCACCCAGGTCTATTTCGGTCCCTGCCGGCGCCGCCGGGGCGCCGAGGAATATCGTGGACCCGAACGGCGCGAAAAAAAGGCGGCGGCGGAAGCCGCCGAATAGGAGACCAGAATGGCCCGCGAACATCCCATTGAACTGTTCATGCCGCCCAACATGCTGAAGGCCAAGGTCGGCGGCGGCGTTTTCGCCGGCCTGGACATGGGCGCGATTCGCAGAGCCGAAGCGGCGATGGAAGAGATCAAGAGCGAATTTTCCGCCTGGGCCGCGGCCGATGTCGAAAAGCTGATGGCGGCGCGTGCCCGCTTTGCCAAGACGCCCGACGCGCCGTCGCGGTCGGCGTTGCTGCGCGCGGCGCACGACATGAAAGGCCAGGCCGCGACTTTCAATTATCCCCTGATCGCGCGGGTGTCCGGTTCGCTGTCCAAGCTGATCGGCGAACTGCCTGCCGAGAAGGAATTGCCGCTGGGCCTGGTGGATGCCCATGTCAGCGCCATCCATGTGATCTATCGCGACAAGGTGATGGACGAATCCAACAAGGTGGCGCTGGCGCTGACCCTTGAGCTGGAAGCGCGCGTCGCCGAGGCTTTGAAAGCCTAACTCTCCGACAAAATATTGAGCAGGCCCGGCGTCAGCATCAGCGGCGAGGACGGGCCTTCGCCACCCAGGGACGTGGCCGAACTGGCGGGCGCGAAAAAATTGCCCGAAGGCTGCCAGTTCATCACGCTTGCAAGCAGGCTTTCGATATTGGCCGAGGACGCATTGGCCGCGCGGAAGACCGCGCTTTCGGCTTCGGGCGCCCGCACCGGCGCGGCAGCGCCCGGCTGCTGCATGGCCCAGTCATAAACCTCGCGCACGCTCCTGGCCGAGCCGTCGGGGTGAAAGAAAACCGACTTGTTGGCGCCGGCGGCGCCCGGCAGCAGCGCCGCGGCGCTGGCGCCGGGCTGGGTTTCATTGCTGCGGATCAGCTTGCAGGCCGCGTCCGGCCCCAGGAAATGCGCCGCATAGAGTTCGCCGCCGCAAACCGGGCGGCCCAGCGAGGCCTGCATGGTGGCGGCGGAGGCCTTGCTGTATTCGCCGGCCATGAGGGCGGAAATCTGGGGATTTTTGCGCAGGTCCAGAATGGCCTGGCGGTCATTTTCGCTGGCGGCGCGGTAATGTCCGCCCTCGTCGACATGGATGGCGTCGGCCATGGTGGATAGGCCGTACTTTGCGCCATGGTTCTTGACCAGCCCCAGCCAGGTCTGGTCGACAAACTGGAACAGGCCGGTGGCGGAAGATGTGCTGGATTGCGCGCCGGGCTTGAGGCTGGACTCCCGCATCGCGGTGCCAAGCAGGTAGTTGAAGTCCGAGCCGGTGGCGGCGGCGGCATTGCGCAGCGCGCTGACGACATTGGACGGATCGGCGGGAGCTCCAATCTGCATGGGGTGAAGATCACCCCTTATGGTTAATGAGAGCTTACCAGGGCGATGCGCGCCGCCCGCGCGGCATCGTCATAGGGCACCGCCGGGCTGTGGCCCCAGACCGGGCCGGGCCAGGCGGGATCGCCGGCCTTGCGGGCCACCACATGCAGGTGCAATTGCGGCACCAGATTGCCCAGGGCGCCGATATTGAGCTTTCCGCCACCCTTGATTATTCGCCCTGCCCGCGCTGCCTCTTCCATCAAGGCGGCGCGGTCTTCGGGCGACAATTCCGTGATCTCGCTGACGCCGTCCCGGCGCGGCACCAGCACCAGCCAGAAATAGCGGGCATCCTCCATCAGCAGCACCCGGCACAGCGGCCAATCGGCGATGAAGCTGGTGTCGGCGGCCAGCCGGGGATGAAGTTCGAAGCTCATGGCTCTATCTAATGGTCGCGCGGCCGGACGCAAAACCGCTCCTCACTTTTTCTGGCCGTCGCTCCGCAACCGCCGCGGATCGAAGGCGGGGATGGGCGCGGCCTTGCCCATCAGCTGGGCGGAGAGGCTTTCGGCGATGGCGGGCGCGAAGAGGATGCCGTTGCGGAACTGGCCGCCGGCCAGCCACAGCCCGTCCAGCGCGGTGGGACCGAGCAGCGGCAAGCCGTCGGGCGATCGTGGGCGCAGCCCGGCCCAGTGATCCACCAGGCTCCAATCCTTGAGCGAGGGCATCAAAATTTCGGCTTTTGCGCGCAGGCCGTCGCGCGCCGCATCGGTAAGGGCGGTATCGAAGCCCGCATTTTCGACGGTGGCCCCTATCAGAAGGTTGTTGCCGCGCGGCACGGCATAGACCCCGTTGCCCCAGATCACCGGCCCCAGGAGTTTACCGATCGCCTTTTTTTCTCCCTTGGGCGGCGCCAGCGCGATCATCTCGCCTTTGACCGGGGTGATGGGCGCCAGGCCCGCCTCGATCAATCCGCTCCAGGCCCCGGCGGCCAGGACGAAGACATCGGCGTGATAAAGCCCGAACGGGGTGTGGGCGATGGCGGCCCGACCGCCCCGGCGCTCGATCCGGACCACCGCCTCGTTGGCGAGAAGGCGCCCGCCCGCCCGCTGGAAGGCAAGGGTGAGCGCCGCGCTCAGCGCCCTGGCGTCCACCTTGGCCTCCTTGGGCGACCACAGCGCGCCGGCAAGCGGCCCCGTGACCAGGGGTGCCCGGGCGCGGGCCTGGCCTGCGTCCAGCATCTCAAGTCCGGCTTCGCCGCCGCGCCTGGCGAGCCGGGCCAGGGCCGCCGCGTCGCTGGCCACCAGCAGGGCGCCGCTGCGGGAATAGCCGATCATCCGGTCGCTGCCCGCTTCAACCGCTTCGGCAAATTCCGGCCACAGCGCATTGGAATGACGAGAGAATTCTATTTCAACGGCATGGGCGTCCAGCAGTTCTGCTGTCACTGCAATCATTCCGGCCGAGGCATTGGTCGCGCCCGAGCCGGGCTGACCGCGCTCCAGGATCGTGACCTCGGCGCCCGCCTGGGCCAGCCGCCAACCCAGGCTGAGGCCTGCCACGCCGGCGCCGATAATGACAATTTTCATGCCCGGTTCCGCGGAAGCTGCAGGGGCCCCTATAGCTTGAAACCGGGGCCGGTGACACCAACTCTGTAACTTCCGGACGCGTCAGACGTATGGTGAGTGCCGGCCCGCCGCAGGCGGGGGAAACGGTCCGGTGGACCGTTTCCAGGAACGAATGGTCCATAGCGACCGCGTATGGACGCGCAAGCGAAGAGCCAGGCAAAAGGTGTGGACATGGAAAAAGCTCTCTTCGGCGCAGGCTGCTTCTGGGGAGTGGAGGATTTCTTCCGCCAGGTACCCGGCGTGGCAGCCGCCGTCAGCGGCTATGCCGGCGGGACGATCCAGAATCCCACCTACAAGCAGGTCTGCGGCGGCGATACCAACCATGCCGAGGTGGTGGAGGTGCGTTTCGATCCCGCCAAGGTGGATTATGCAACCCTGGTGGACCTGTTTTTCAAGATGCACAACCCGACCCAGAAGAACCGCCAGGGACCGGATTTCGGCACCCAGTACCGCTCGGTGATCTTCACCCATGGGCCGGAGCAGGCCCGGGTGGCCAAAGAGCGGCTGGAGGCGGCGGCGGCGTCAGGGCGCTACAAGCAGCCGATCGTCACTGAGATCGAGGCCGCGCCTGCCTTCTGGCCCGCCGAGGACTATCACCAGCGCTATTTCGAGAAGCATGGCGGGTCTTGCCACGTCAGTTTTGCCGAGTTGCAGAACTCCTGAGGCGTTCGGCTCGCTCCTCGTTGAGACGCATATTGACCAGCACGATGATCATGGCGGCGAAGCTGGTCAGGGTGCCGGGCAGCCAGATAATCAATCCGCCCAGATGCTGGTCGTTCAGGGCGGTCATGTCCATCACCCGGCCACAGATGGTGTAGACGGGATAATAGTCGGTCATGGACAGCGACAGGATGGCGCCCAGCACCATCTGGGGCAGTTCGATCGCCAGGATCAGTGCGCCCCGCACCAGGCTGGAAAGCCGGGCGGGCGGCCTGGGCCTGGGGTCCAGGATCAACGACCAGAACATCACGCCATTGATCGCCATGGTCCAGTTCATGACCTGGTACAGATCGGCGTCCAGCATCACATAGCTATGGATGGACGGGATCAGCCAGAAATAAAGCAGCCCGACAAACAGGGCCGGCGCGACGACAGGATGCTGCAGAACATCCAGCGTCCGTTGAAGCGGCGTTGCCGTCACCAGCGGCTTCAGGAAGTCCGGCATGCCGGCATAGAGCACCGGGCCGCTCATCCCCAGCGCGATCAGGAAGGCCCCGGCGTGATGCAGCACGAAATGCGCCCAGCGATGCATGAAGAACAGATGCTGGGCGTAATAATCCACCCGCGTCTGCAGCACGATATAGAAGGACAGCACACCTGCGACAAAACAGATGCGCCGCCACAGCGGCGGCGGCTCCCCCACCAGCGCAAGGCCGCGGGTGAACCAGGCCAGCGCCAGCACCGTGGCGAGAAATTCCGGCCAGTGAAATTCCCAGGGCAGGAAGACCGGCAGGTCGGCGGGCAGCCGGGCCGAAATGACATAAAGCGTCGCACCCGCCAGCAGCAGCGCGCCATACCAGAACCAGGGCGCCTGGCGGCTCATGGTTTCATCAGCGCGGCCAGCACCGCCTGGCCGTCCTGCTTCAGGCCCTCCCGCACGCCTTCGATATCGGCGGCGCGGTTCTGGCTGAGCTTCCACTTGCCTTCCAGGCCGGTGATGGCGATCTCGACGCCGACAATGGCGCGCAGCAGGCTGTCGACATAGGCGGGCGGGGCATCACTGATGGTCCAGGGATCAGGTCGCCCTGCCTCATGGGTGTCGCTGAGGGCGGCGACATGGGCGCGCAGCCAATCGCCGTCATCGATCACCCGGGCAGTGCCGCGAGCATGCACGGTGAGGTAATTCCAGGTCGGCACGGCCTTGCCGGTCTCAGCCTTGGTTGGATACCAGTTCGGGCTGATATAGGCGTGCGGACCCAGGAAGATCGCCAGCACCGCATCGCCGGGCTTGAAGTCGCGCCAGACGGGATTGGCGCGGGCGACATGGCCGCGCAGGATGCCGGCCTGCGCGTCGAGCAACAGCGGCAGGTGATTGGCCTCGATGCCGCCCTGCCCCTGGGTCACCAGGGTGGCGAATGCGAATTGCCGCATGGCGTCATGCAGCACGGCAATGCGGTCTTCACGGAAATGGGCGGGGACGTACATGGTGTAATTCTACCCAGCTAGGCCCTCGCCGCGAAAGCGTGATATGGACGCGGGGAGCGTCGGCCAGGAAAAGTGCGGCCTCGCGGTTTTCCGTCCGGCCGCGCGACAAAAGAAAAAATGCGTATCACTGCCCTGTTTCTTGCATTGCTGCTGGCCAGTTGCGGAAGGTCCAGCTTCCACATGACCGATATTTCGGGCGCCATGCCCGAGCTGGATTTCCGCATGACCCGCGCCAGTGACGGCGCAGCGGTCACGGGAAAGGATTACCGGGGCAAGGTGGTGGCGCTTTATTTCGGTTACACCAATTGCCCCGATGTCTGCCCGGCCACCCTGGCCAACCTGGCCGACATGGCCGGACGGGTGAAAAATCCCGATCTGCGGATTCTGTTTGTCAGCGTGGATCCGGCGCGCGACACGGGGGAACGCTTGAGCAAATACGCCGCCGCTTTCTCGCCCCAGATCGAGGGTTTGCGCGGCAGCGACAATCAACTGGCTGAGCTGGCGCGGCGCTACCGCGTCGCCTATAGCGTCGATTCCGCGCCGCCCTATGCCGTGATGCATTCCAACGCGGTGTTCTTTTTCGACCGCGCCGGCAAGGCGCGGCTGGTCACCACCGACACCGGCAACCCGGCGGCGATGGCCGAGGATGTTCAGAAGCTGCTGAACTAGATATCATGCTGATCATACTCTCGTGACCAACCGGCTTTTCCCATGAACGCTGCGCTGCTGTATCAACAGGCCGTCCGGTTCCACACCCAAGGCGCTCTGGGACAGGCCGAGCAACTGTATCTGCAGATCATTCAGACCCATCAGGACAGTTTTTCCGCCCGCCACGCGCTGGGCGTGCTGCGTTTGCAGCAGGACAGGACAACAGAGGCCCTGCAACTCATCGCTTCCGCCTTGCAGATAAATCCGCACGCCGCCGAAGCCCTGTCG
This sequence comes from uncultured Alphaproteobacteria bacterium, assembly GCA_903857685.1. Lineage (GTDB taxonomy): Bacteria > Pseudomonadota > Alphaproteobacteria > Micropepsales > Micropepsaceae > Rhizomicrobium. The sequence goes on along the minus strand of CAIOFO010000082.1, from coordinate 14,684 downwards.
AATTACGGCCTCGCTTTGCACGCGCTGGGACGCTTCGACGAGGCCTTGGCGAGTTTCGACAGCGCCCTGGCGGTCATGCCGGGGCTGGCGGAAAGCTGGGTCAGCCGCGGCGTCACCCTCAATGCCCTGAAGCGCCACCCCGAAGCGCTGGCAAGCCTGGACCGGGCCCTGGCGATCCGGATGGACTTTGATGCCCTGAACCATCGCGGCGAGACGCTCTGGGCGATGGGACTCCTCAAGGATTCCCTGGCGAGTTACGACCAGGCCCTGGCGATCAGCCCCGACAATGCCCAGGCGCTGAACAATCGCGGCATCACCCTGTTTGGCCTGAAGCGCCACGACGAAGCCCTGGCGAGCTACAACAGGGCGCTTGCGCTCGACCCGGACTATGCCGACGCGCTGAACAATCGCGGCACCGCCCTGCTGGAATTGCATCGCCCCGTGGAAGCGCTGGAGAGTTACGGCAAGGCCCTGGCGATGGATCCGGCCAACGCCGGAATATGGAAGAATTACGGCAAGGTGCTTTTCGAATGCGACCGGCTGGACGAAGGTCTTGCGGCATACCGGCGCGCCGCCGAACTGGAGCCTGGCGGCGAGCCCCAGCCCGGCGAGCTGCCGCACAAGGCGCAACATGACCGGGAGCAGCAGGAATATCTGATGGCCGCCGTCACCGGGGACGGGCGGCCCGATCATGGCGCAAGGATGCCCACGCCGGCGGTCAACGCCGCGGGCGCGGAGGATGTCACTGCGCGCTGGCACCAAAGCCAGGAGCAGCTGGTCGTGATCGACGATCTTCTGTCGGCGGAGGCGCTGGGCGCCCTGCGGCACTATTGCCTGCAATCAAATGTGTGGCGAAAAGCCTATGAGGGCGGCTATCTGGGCGCCTTTCCCGAGCACGGCTTCGCCTGCCCGCTGCTGGGGCAGATTTCGCAGGAGCTGCGCGAAAAATATCCCGCGATCTTCGGCGCGCATCATCTGCGCGGCTTGTGGGCGTTTAAGTATGACAGCGCGCTCAATGGCATTGACGTTCATGCCGACGAGGCTGCCGTCAACGTCAATTTCTGGATCACGCCGGATGCCGCCAACCTGGATCCCCAAAGCGGCGGGCTGGTGGTCTGGGATGTCGCAGCCCCGCTGGACTGGGATTTCGAGCGCTACAATTGCGACAGCGACGCGGCCCGCGAATTTCTGCTCCGCAATGGCGCGAAGTCCACCACCATTCCCTATCGCGCCAACCGGGCGGTGATATTCGATTCCGATCTGTTCCATAAGACCGACAGGATCGTGTTCAAGGGCGGTTACCAGAATCGCCGCATCAATGTCACCCTGCTGTTTGGCAATCGCGAATCCGCAAGGAACGCCGCGCCAGGCGCGTGACGGCTAGATGTGCATCGCCTTGTTGTCGGCCGCCAGCACCGCTTCATGCATCATTTCCGACAGGGTCGGATGTGGGAAGATGGTGTGCGCCAGCTCTTCGTCGGTCAATTCGCCGGTCTTGGCGATGACATAGCCCTGGATCAGCTCGGTAACCTCGGCGCCGATCATGTGGGCGCCCAGAAGTTCGCCGGTGGTGGCATCGAACACGGTCTTGACCAGTCCTTCCGCCTCGCCCAGCGCGATCGCCTTGCCGTTGCCGATGAAAGGGAATTTTCCGACCTTGATCTTGCGGCCGCTCTCTTTCGCCTTGGCTTCGGTCATGCCGACCGAGGCCACCTGCGGCCAGCAATAGGTGCAGCCCGGCACGTTCGACGTATTGAGGGGATGCACGCCTTTCACGCCGGCGATCTTTTCGGCGACGATGACGCCTTCATGCATCGCCTTGTGCGCCAGCCAGGGGCCGCCGACCAGGTCGCCGATCGCCCAGACGCCGTCCACGCCGGTCTCGCCAAACTTGCCGGCCACGACATGGGTGCGGTCCACCTTGATGCCGGCGGCCTCCAGGCCGATATTCTCGACATTGCCGACAATGCCCATGGCCAGGATCACGCGGTCCACGGTGATGGTCTCAAGCTTGCCGTCCTTGGCCTTGAGGGTGCAGGTGACATTGTCCGCGCCCTTTTTCAGTTCCGTCACGGTGGTGCCGGTTTTCAATTTCATGCCCTGCTTGGTGAAAGCCTTGGCGGCGAAGGCGGAGATTTCCTCGTCTTCCACCGGCAGCACGCGGTCCAGCACTTCGACCACCGTCACCTCGGCGCCCAGGGTGCGGTAGAAGCTGGCGAATTCGATGCCGATGGCGCCCGAGCCGACCACCAACAGAGACTTGGGGAAGCTGGGCGGCACCATGGCTTCGCGATAGGTCCAGATCAGAAGTCCGTCCGGCTCCATGCCCGGCAGGGTGCGGGCGCGCGCGCCCGTGGCCAGGACGATATTCTTGGCGGTGTAGTCGCTGGGCTTGCCGCCGGACATGACGGTGAGCTTGCCTTTGCCGGTCAGTTTGGCCTCGCCCGCGATCACTGTGATCTTGTGCTTCTTCATCAAAAAACCGACGCCGTTGGAAAGCTGCTGCGACACGGCGCGGCTGCGGGCGACGATCTTGGCGATGTCGAACTTGAAATTGTCGGCGGAGAAACCGAATTCCCCCAGCCGGTGCATCAGGTGCCAGATTTCGCTGGACCGCAGCAGCGCCTTGGTGGGAATGCAGCCCCAATTGAGACAGATGCCGCCAAGCCGTTCGCGCTCGACCACCGCCGTTTTCAGGCCCAGCTGGGCGCAGCGGATGGCGCAGACATAGCCGCCGGGGCCGCCGCCCACCACAATCACGTCGAAATTCGTGTCAGCCATGGATCAAACTCACAACAGCATCGAAGCAGGTTCTTCGATGAACTGCTTGAAGGTCTGCAGGAACTTGGCGCCGGTGGCGCCGTCCACCACGCGGTGATCGCAGGACATGGTCACGCTCATCATGGTGGCGACCTCGATCTTGCCGTTCACGACAATGGCGCGCTCCTCGCCCGCGCCCACCGCGATGATGCAGGACTGGGGCGGGTTGATGATGGAGGTGAATTCCTTGACCCCGAACATGCCCAGATTGGAGACCGAGAACCCACCGCCTTCATATTCGTTGGGCTTGAGCTTCTTGTCCTTGGCCTTGCCCGCCAGTTCCTTCACTTCGTTGGAAATCTGGGCCAGGCCCTTGGTCTCCGCCGCGAAGACGATGGGGGTGATCAGGCCGGAGGGGATCGCCACGGCGATGCCGACATCGGCGTGCTTGTGGCGCAGGATGGCAGTGTCGGTCCAGCTGGCATTGACGTCGGGATGGCGGATCAACGCCATGGCCGAAGCCTTCACGACAAAGTCGTTGACCGACAATTTGTAGGCGGGCTGCTTTTCCTTGTTCTTGGGCGCAGCGCTGTTGAGGGCTTCGCGGGTCGCCATCAGCGATGTCAGGTTGCAGTCAATGGTGAGGTAGTAATGCGGGATCAGCGCCTTGGCCGCGGTCAGGCGCTTGGCGATGGCCTTGCGCATGGAGTCGTGCGGGATCTCTTCATATTCGCCAACCTTGTAGAACAGCTTGGCGTCCGGCAGCGCCGCAAAGCCGGTTGTTCCCTGGGCACCGCCGCCTGAAGCAGCAGCGGGCGCAGCGGCAGCAGGCCTGGGCAACCCCGGCTGGGCGTGTTCGACGTCATGGGCGACGATGCGGCCGCGCGGGCCGGAGCCGGCCAAAGCGGCAAGGTCAACGCCCTTCTGGGCGGCGATGCGGCGGGCCAGCGGCGAGGCAAACAGGCGATTGCCCTCGCCCGCCGGATGGGCGGCGGGAGCAGACGGTGCGGGTGCAGCTTTCGGAGCTTCCGCTTTGGGCGCTTCGGCCTTTGTCGATTGGGCGCCTCCGGCGCCGGGGGGCGCGATTTCGCTCTTCACCGCCGCCTTGATGTCCTTCATGGCGGCGGGAATATCCATGGCGCCCAGTTTCTCGCCCTCGTCCAGCAATATGGCGATGGGGGCGTTGACCTTCACGCCTTCGCTGCCTTCGGGCACCAGGATCTTGCCGATCCTGCCCTCGTCCACGGCCTCGAATTCCATCGTCGCCTTGTCGGTCTCGATTTCGGCCAGGATGGTGCCGGACTTGACGGTGTCGCCTTCCTTGACCAGCCAGCGGGCAAGCTTGCCCTCTTCCATGGTGGGCGACAGCGCGGGCATCAGGATGTTGGTCGCCACAGTCAGCTCCTGTAGCAGACGGATTTGACCGCCGTGATCACATCGTCAACCGTGGGCAGCGCCAGCTTCTCCAGATTGGCGGCATAGGGCATGGGAACGTCCTTGCCGGTGACCTTGCCGGGCGGCGCATCGAGATAGTCAAAGGCCTGCGCCACCACCTGCGCGGAAACCTCGGTGCCGATGGAGCAGACCGGCCAGCATTGCTCGACGGTGACAATGCGGTTGGTCTTCTTCACCGAGGCAATCACAGTCTCCATGTCGAGCGGCCTGAGAGTGCGAAGGTCGATGACCTCGCATTCAATGCCGTCCGCCGCCAGTTTCTCGGCGGCTTCCAGCGCCAGGCCGACAGCGATTGAGTAGGACACCAGCGTCACATCCTTGCCCCGCTTGACCACCCGCGCCTTGCCGATGGGCAGCACGAAATCGTCGATCTTGGGCACCTCGAAGGAGCGGCCATAAACGATTTCATTTTCCAGGAAGATGATGGGATTGGGGTCGCGGATCGCGGCTTTCAGCAGGCCCTTGGCATCGGCGGCGAAATAGGGCGCGATCACCTTCAGGCCCGGGACCGAGGCATACCAGGAGGAATAATCCTGGCTGTGCTGGGCGGCGACGCGGGAGGCGGCGCCGTTGGGGCCGCGGAACACGATGGGGCAGCTCATCTGGCCGCCCGACATGTAGCGGGTCTTGGCGGCGGAGTTGATGATCTGGTCCATCGCCTGCATGGCGAAATTCCAGGTCATGAACTCGACAATCGGCTTGAGGCCGTCAAAGGCCGCGCCCACGCCAAGACCGGCAAAACCATGCTCAGTGATCGGCGTGTCGATGACGCGGCGGGCGCCGAATTCCTGCAGCAGGCCCTGGCTGATCTTGTAGGCGCCCTGGTATTCGGCGACTTCCTCGCCCATCAGGAACACCAGCTCGTCGCGGCGCATTTCCTCGGCCATGGCGTCGCGCAGCGCATCGCGCACCGTGGTCATCACCATTTCGGTGCCGGGCGGCAGGGACGGATCGCTGGCGATTTCGAATTTCGGAGCGCTGGGCGCGGCGGAAGCCGGCGCTGCTGCTTCGGGCTTGGGCGCTTCGGGTTTGGCGGACGGGGCGGCGGCAGATGACGCGTCCTCGCCATCGGCCAGCAATGTGGCGATGGGCGAATTGACCTTCACGCCTTCGCTGCCTTCGGGCACGAGGATTTTTCCGATGCGGCCTTCATCCACCGCCTCGAATTCCATTGTCGCCTTGTCGGTTTCGATTTCCGCCAGGATGGTGCCGGACTTGACGGTGTCGCCTTCCTTGACCAGCCAACGGGCAAGCTTGCCCTCTTCCATGGTGGGCGACAGCGCAGGCATCAGGATTTGGGTGGACATCAGATCACAATATCCGTGTAAAGTTCGGCGGGACCCGGCTCGAGGCTGGTGGTGGCGAATTCCGCCGAGGCGATGACGGTCTGCTTGATCTCATTGTCCACCATCTTCAGGTCGGCCTCGGTGGCGACGCCGCGCTGGATCAGCTTCTTGCCGAAATGCTCGATGGGATCGCGGGTTTCGCGCACCTGGTCCACCTCTTCGCGCGTCCGGTACTTGGCCGGGTCGGACATGGAATGGCCGCGATAGCGGTAGGTTTTCATTTCCAGAATGATGGGGCCCTTGCCGCTGCGGCAATAAGCCAGGGCTTCCTTGCCCGCCGCTTCCACCGCCTCAACATCCATGCCGTCCACCTGGACGCCCGGAATGTTGAAGGAGACGCCGCGCTTGGAGAAATCCTGCAAGGCGCTGGATCGCGCCACCGACGTGCCCATGGCGTACTGGTTGTTCTCGATGATGTAGACCACCGGCAGCTTCCACAGCTCGGCCATGTTGAAGGCTTCGTAGACCTGGCCCTGGTTGGAGGCGCCGTCGCCGAAATAGGTCAGGCTGACACCCTGGTTGCCGCGATAGCGGTTGGCGAAGGCCAGCCCCGTGCCCAGCGGCACCTGGGCGCCGACAATGCCGTGGCCGCCATAGAATTTCTTGTCGGACGAGAACATGTGCATCGAGCCGCCCTTGCCGTGGCTGTAGCCGCCGCTGCGTCCGGTGAGTTCCGCCATCACGCCCTTGGGGTCCATGCCGCAGGCCAGCATGTGGCCGTGATCGCGATAGGCGGTGATGACCTGGTCTTCCGGCTTGGTGGCGGCCTGCATGCCGACAACCACCGCCTCCTGGCCGATATAAAGGTGGCAGAAACCGCCGATCAGACCCATGCCGTAGAGCTGGCCCGCCCGCTCCTCGAAACGGCGGATCAAGAGCATGTCCGCATACATTTTCTTGAGGGATTCGGCGTTGGCGATATTGGGGGCGGTTTTGGGTTCCGGCATGTTTTTTATGCGCTCTTGAAGGGAAGGCCGGACGGCTTTTTGGCAGAGCGTCTAGGGAGTTGGCAAGCGATTATAATTTTGTTGCGCCGCACTCTGCGAACAGTGTTCGGGGCAAAATTGTCCGCTTGTAATGTCCTGTCGGGGCTATGCGGTATGGCGCAAGATCAATGCGCGTCGCGCGGAATGGCGACCTGACCCGGCCCACCATCCATCAACTGGCCGCGCGCCAGTTCTTCGACCATGTCGGGATCGGCATGACCCGGCTCCATCAGCTGAATGCGATGGGCCAGCCGGTCGCGCTCGCCCTGCACCAGGGCCAGTTGTTCCTGCTGCATGCCGAGATGGGCCTGGACGTCTTCAAGCTGGAGAAGGCCGCGTTCGCCCCAGATGGCGTAGGCGCCGAAATAGGAAACCACGGCGATGGAGATGGCCGGAAGGATCAATGCCCCGAAAAACCGTGTGACCGAACGCTTGATTCGCATTCAAGCAACGAATCACACACTGATTCGCCCTGTCAACAGGGATTCAGTTAAGGATTCAAGGAACTTAGCCTGAGCGGCGTTAAGCTTTGCAGCACGCGTTAGGCCCGCAGGATGGACCGGCCCGCGTAAATAGCGCTGTCGCCCAATTGCTCCTCGATCCTGAGCAACTGGTTGTACTTCGCCAGCCGGTCGGAGCGGGCCAAAGAGCCCGTCTTGATCTGTCCGCAGTTCGTGGCCACGGCCAGGTCGGCGATGGTGGAATCTTCCGTCTCGCCGGAGCGGTGGCTCATGACGGCTTTATAGCCCGCCTTGTGCGCCATCTCGACGGTGGCCAGCGTCTCGGTCAGCGAGCCGATCTGGTTGACCTTGATCAGGATGGCATTGGCGGTTTTCTTGTCGATGCCCTGTTTCAGGCGCGTCACATTGGTGACGAAAAGATCGTCGCCCACCAGGTTGACGGTCTTGCCGATTTCGTCGGTCAGCGCTTTCCAGCCGGCCCAGTCGTCTTCCGCCATGCCGTCCTCGATGGAGACAATGGGATAGCGCTTCACCAGATCGGCATAGACCTTGACCATGGCATCGGGGGTCAGCGACTTGCCCTCGCCCGCCAGCTCGTATTTGCCGTTCTTGAAGAATTCGGTGGAAGCCGGGTCCAGCGCGAAGAAGATGTCCTCGCCCAATTTGTAGCCGGCCTTTTCCACCGCCTTGGAAATATAGCCGAGCGCCTCGTCGGGACTTTTGAGATTGGGGGCAAAGCCGCCCTCGTCGCCGACATTGGTGTTGAGCCCGGCATCGTGCAGCGCTTTTTTCAGGGTGTGGAAGATTTCCGCCCCCATGCGCAGGCCTTCGCGGAAGCTGGGCGCGCCCACCGGCATGATCATGAATTCCTGGAAGTCGATGGGATTGTCGGCATGCACGCCACCATTGATGATGTTCATCATCGGCACCGGCAATAGCTGCGCCTTGGCGCCGCCGACATAGCGGTAAAGCGGCAGGCCCGCCGAAGCCGCCGCCGCCTTGGCCACCGCCAGCGAGATGCCCAGGATGGCGTTGGCGCCCAGCCGCGCCTTGTTGGGCGTACCGTCCAGCGCGATCATCATATTGTCGATCTTGACCTGCTCTTCGGCGTCGATCCCGGCCAGCGCGTCGAACAGTTCGCCATTGACGGCGGCGACGGCTTTCTCCACGCCCTTGCCGCCATAGCGCGTGGCCAGCCCATCGCGCAATTCCACCGCCTCATGGGCGCCGGTCGAGGCGCCGGACGGCACGGCGGCGCGGCCGAAACTGCCGTCTTCCAGCCGCACATCCACCTCCACGGTCGGATTGCCCCGGGAGTCCAGAATTTCCCGGCCGGAGATATCGAGGATGGCGGTCATGGCGAGGCTCCCAAAATGCTGCCGTCTTCTAAAAGAGTGCGGGCCCACGTGCAATCTTCCAGAAGCCGCGCAATCTTCCCGAAAAAGGGCTAGAAGGGTGGCCAGTTCCAAGAAAAACAGGGGGATTTCATGTTCGCGACACCGGCCACGGTTCTTTCCGCCTTCGCCACCTTGCTGGCGGTCTTTGTGCTGATTTTCACCTTCGCCCAGGCCGGCCGCTTCCGCGCCAAGCACAAGATCCTGGCGCCGGCGATGATCGGCCATCCCGAATTCGAGCGCGCCGTGCGGGTGCAGATGAACACCATCGAGCAGTTCGTGATCTTCCTGCCGCTGCTGTGGCTGGCGACCATCTATTTCCGCATCTATGGCTGGGTGCCGGCGGCGCTGGGATTTGTCTGGTGCATCGGCCGCATCATCTATTCGATGGGCTATATGGCGGCGCCGGAAAAGCGCGGCGCCGGCTTCAGCATTTCGATCCTGGCGAGCCTGGGGCTGCTGATCCTGTCCGTGTACGGATTGATCGCCACCTGGCTGGCGGCAACGGTGATCTGACTTACAATTGGTCGCGCGGCCGGACGGAGTTGCCTAGCGACAGCGTAGGCAACGCGGGGCCGCGTCCGATACGCTGCCGCTATCGAACTCCTGGCCGACGCTCCTATTTCTTCACAATCGCGTCGATCTCGACCAGCTGCTGCAGCAAAGCCGGGAAATCCTTGAGCTTGACCATGTTGGGGCCGTCGGACGGCGCATGGTCGGGATCCTGGTGCACTTCCATGAAGACGGCTGCCACCCCCACCGCCACCGCGGCGCGGGCCAGATAGGGCACCATGGAGCGGTCGCCGCCGGAGGTGTCGCCCTGCCCGCCAGGGGCCTGCACCGAATGGGTGGCGTCGAACACTACCGGGGCGCCGAAGCCGGCCATGATCGGCAGGCTGCGCATGTCGCTGACCAGCGTGTTGTAGCCGAAGCTGACGCCGCGCTCGGTCACCAGCACATTGGGATTGCCGGCGCCGGTGATCTTGGCGATGACATTCTTCATGTCGTAGGGCGAGAGGAACTGGCCCTTCTTCACATTGACGATCCGGCCGGTATGGGCGGCGGCGACCAGAAGATCGGTCTGGCGGCTGAGGAAGGCGGGAATCTGCAAGATGTCCACGGCCTGGGCCACGGCGGCGCACTGGTCGCGCTCATGCACGTCGGTGAGCACCGGCAGGCCGAACTTGGAACGGATGTCGGCGAAGATCGGCAGGGCGCGTTCCAGCCCCAGGCCGCGCTCGGAATTGGCGCTGGTGCGGTTGGCCTTGTCGAAACTGGTCTTGTAGATCAGGCCGACGCCGGCCTTCTCGCACGCCTCTTTCAGGGCGCCCGCCATGTCGAAGGCATGGGCGCGGCTTTCCAGCTGGCAGGGCCCGGCGATGATGCAGAGCTTCCTGGCGTTGCCGATCTCGACATTGCCGGCCTTGACCACGGCATTGGGCTGGGTGGGGGCGTGAACCGTCATGGCCCTTCCCTACGCCTACCCGGTGTTTTCGTAAAGTTTAACCGGAGCATCGGCCAGGAAAAGTGCGGCCTCGCGGTTTTCCGTCCGGCCGTGCGACCAATTATTTGAAGACCGTGGCTGCCACGACGGCGGGCGCGGCCAGCGGCGAGACCACGCTCATGGCATCCCAGAACAGCGTGTTCTTCACCCGCACGACATCGCCGGGATAGATCATGGTGAGCTGGCTGGCCGGCATGTCCACTTCCGAGGTGCTGCCTTCATGACGGACATAGACGGTGCTGGTCTTGGCGGCATCGGTGAAGCCGCCGCCAAAGGCGATGGCGTTGAGGGCCGTCATGTTGGCGACATAGGGATATTCGCCGGGCCGGTTGACGGAGCCGATGATATAGAAGGGCCGGTAGGCCGAGACCTCGACATTGACGCGCGGACTCTTGAGATAGCCCTGCGCCAGGGCGCCGGCGATGGCGTTCTCCAGCGCCGGAGACGTAAAGCCCGCCGCCCGCATGGTGCCGATCAAAGGCAGGCGCACCATGCCGGAACTGTCAATCTGGTATTCGCCGGAAAGATCTTCCTCGCCGAACACGCTGACGCGGATCTTGTCGCCCGGGCCGAGCGTATAACCGCTGACGATATTCTGGCCGTTGCTGGAGGACATGTAATAGGCATTGGGATCGGCCGCCATCTGGGTGCCGTAGCGGCTGGTGGCAGCGTCGTAATAGCCGCCCCGGTTCAGCGGCGGCGAAGCGGCGGCATAGCCATAAGGCTGCTGCGGCGGCTGCACGAAGCCCTGGTTTTGCATCGGCATGGGCGGCTGCATCACGGCGGCATTGTACTGCGCATATTGCGGCGGGACCTGTTGCATCGGCGGCGCGGGGGCGTAGCCCTGGTTCGGCGGCGCATAGCCTTGCGCATAGGCAGGCATGTTGCCCGGCGGTCCCAGCGGCGCGCTCTGCACCGGCATGGTGGGCGCGGCAACCGGCGGCTGCTGCGCTGTCATGTTGGGGATGCCGGTGGGCGGCGGCACCGGCACAAAGCCGTAGCGATCGTCATTCTGGGTCTGGGCATGCGCCGAGACGACAAAAAGAAACAGCATCGCGCAGGCACACGCGATGACGGCAGCCCTTGTGACAAGTGGCAATGTCCGGCCCATGGCAGAAGGATACAGGTCCGGGCTTACTGAATTCCTACGTTCCGAAGGATGGGATTAAGGACCTGTTAACTGCCGGGAACCGGGTAGATGGGCGAAGTTTCATGGCGGCAAGGGGATAGTTTCCCCGGTTTTGGTGCTTATATGAAAGCGATGATGAAACGCACCCTTTTTGCCCTGTTGCTGGTGTCCACGCCGATTCTGGCCCAAACGGTGCCGGACCCTGCCCTGCAGCGCGCCGAGACCCAGAACCAGATTGATCAGCAGCTTTTGCAAACCCAGCAGAACAATACCCAGATGCAGTTGCAGCTTCAGCAGAACGAGCTGCGCCAGCAGCAGCTTTTCAACACCATGCCGCCGCCGGCGTATCAGCAGCCGCAATATGTCCCGCCGCCGGCACCGCCGAAACCCTAGACCAATCTGCTTTTCTGCACCGCTGCCGAGATGAAGCTTGTAAAGAGCGGATGCGGCTCCAGCGGGCGGGATTTCAGTTCCGGATGAAACTGCACGCCGATGAACCAGGGATGATCGGCGATCTCCATGATCTCGGGCAGCCTGCCGTCCGGCGACCAGCCGGAGACTTCAAGGCCATGCTTGGCCAGTTCCCTGGCGTAGTTGGTGTTCACCTCATAGCGATGGCGATGGCGCTCGGAAATCTGGGTGGTGCCATAGACTTCCGCCACGCGTGAGCCGGGCGTCAGGGTCGCGGGATAGGCGCCCAGCCGCATGGTGCCGCCCATGTCGCCATCGGCGGCGCGCTGCTCCACCTGGTTGCCCTTCACCCATTCGGTCATCAAGCCGATGACGGGATTCTTGGGATGTCCGATCTCGGTGGTGCCTGCCCCTTCCAGGCCCGCCAGGTCGCGCGCGACCTCGATCACCGCCATGTGCAAGCCGTAGCAGATGCCGAAGAAGGGCACTTTCTTTTCGCGGGCGAACTTGACGGCGCTGATCTTGCCTTCGGTGCCGCGCTCGCCGAAGCCGCCGGGCACCAGGATGCCGTTGACGTTTTCCAGGAAGGACGCCGCGTCATCGCGCTCGAAGACTTCGCTGTCGATCCAGTCCAGATGCACCTTGACGTTGTTGGCGAGGCCGCCATGGGTGAGCGCCTCGGACAGGGACTTGTAGCTGTCCTTGACCTGCATGTACTTGCCCACCACGGCGATGCGCACTTCGCCTTCGGGATTCTTCACCCGGTCCACCACCTCCTGCCAGCGCGTCAGGTCGGGTTCCGGCGCATTCTCGATGCCGAAGACTTTCAGCAGCTGGGTGTCGAGCCCGACATCGTGATAGGCCAGCGGCACGCGGTAGATCGTGTCCAAATCCATAGCGGGGATCACCCGCTCGGCGGACAGGTTGCAGAACAATCCGATCTTCTTGCGGTCATCATCGGGCAAGGGATGGCTGGTGCGGCAAAGCAGAATGTCCGGCTGGATGCCGATGGCGCGCAATTCCTTGACCGAGTGCTGGGTGGGCTTGGTCTTGAGCTCGCCCGCCGCCTCGATGAAGGGCACCAGCGTCAGGTGAATATAAGCGGTCTGGCCGCGGCCCAGGTCATTGTGCAGCTGGCGGATGGCTTCGAAGAAAGGCAGGCCCTCGATATCGCCCACCGTGCCGCCGATCTCGACCAGCAGGAAATCCAGCCCGTCGGTATCGGCCAGCACGAATTCCTTGATCATGTCGGTGACATGCGGGATCACCTGCACGGTGCGGCCGAGATAGCCGCCCTTGCGTTCCTTTTCGATCACCTGGCTGTAGATGCGGCCCGATGTGACATTGTCGGACTTGCGGGCCGAGACGCCGGTGAAGCGCTCATAATGGCCAAGGTCCAGATCGGTCTCGGCGCCGTCATCGGTGACATAGACCTCGCCATGCTGAAACGGGCTCATGGTGCCCGGATCAACATTCAAATAGGGGTCGAGCTTGCGCAGGCGGACCTTGTAGCCGCGCGCCTGAAGCAACGCGCCAAGAGCGGCGGACGCCAGACCTTTTCCAAGGGAAGAGACCACGCCGCCGGTGATGAAGACTAACCGGGCCATGGGAGATCACCATGTCGAAAAGCCATGCACGCCTCAAGCACTAAAATGGAAAATATTTCAGACGCGAAATATCGCGTGAAATGAACGAATTTATTGAGGCTTGGGAACGGACGGACCGATAGGCGCCGGCACCATCGTGCCCGGCTTGGCCGGGGCGGAGCCGGTGGTGGCGGGCGTGTCGAGAATCGAGGTCTCGTTATGGCCGCGCAGCGCCAGCAGGTTGAGCGCCAGGCAGATGATGAAGAACAGACCGGCCAGGACGGCGGTGGTGCGCGTCAGGGTGTCGGCGGCGCCGCGCGGCGAGAAAAGCCCGCCCATGCCGCCGCCGCCGCTGCCCATGCCCAGTGCGCCGCCTTCGGAACGCTGCAGCAGAACGAAGATGATAAGGGCGACCGCGATCACCAGTTCGAGAAAAACAAGCAGGGTCTGCATGGGCAAATCTCTTGAAGGCCGGGTGTTTAGATCAAAGCATCTCGAATTGAAAGGCGTATGGCGGATCTGGGTTGAAACCCGCGCATTTTCAAGGGGTTCGCAGGCGCCAAGATCGTGCGAACGCCCGAATCGAGGGTTCGGGCGGGGCCGCTCAGGAGGCGATGGCGGTCTGGCTGCGAGCCCGGATGATCGCGACGGTGGCGTCTATCTCGGCAATGCGGTCGGCGGTCGACTGTTCGGGATGGAAAATCGCGTGCAACTCCAGGGCGGCATGACCCAGCAGATGCATCGCGGCATTGCGGTCCTGTTCCAGCCCCGCCGTGGCGGCACGAATGGATTCGCACCATTCCGCCACCGCGCCGTGGTCGCCGTCCTGGCAACGCCGCTGCACCGAATGCGCCAGGCTGACCAGCCGCTCCAGATCCACCTGCACCGCCGGCAGACCGGGGCGCTGTTCCTGCATCAGCCGCCACAGGATGCAGATCTGGAAGGAATCGCGGCGCAGCTTTTCCGCGTGCAGCTTTTCGCGGGCGGTCTTGAGATCGACATCCAGCCGCTTGCTGACGGCTTCGGCCGACATCTTGTCCTTGGCCTTCATCTTGAGAGAATTGGGCGGCTCGAAATTGTCGGCGCTGTTGCTGGCGCGCGTCTGCGCCAGGCGGCGGTCGGGGCCGACATAATCGGTGGTGATGACAAAGCCCTTGCGCCGTTCGATATGCGCCTCGATGCGGCTTCCCAGCAGCGCGGTCGAGAAAGGCCGCAGCAGCAGATCGTCGGCGCCGGAATTGACCACGCGGTTGATCAGGCCGGTGCTTTTCTCCCAGGCGGTGACGATGACAACGATGAAGGGATTGTCGCAGCCTCCGCCCTGGCGCAGTTCCTGGATCGCGGCGCAAAGTTCCTCGCCGGCGCCCTGCGCTTCGCACAGCACGATGTCGGGAGCGCGTTTCTGGAGGGCTTCCATGCAGGCTTCGAGGGTGGCGACGCCGTCGGTGTGGCGGAAGCCCAGGGCATAGAGAGCCGCGCGGGTTGCGGTGCGATTTGCCGAAACCGGATCGTAAACCAAAGCCTCGACGCTGTCATACGCAAGACGCGCCATGCCGCCCCACCCACCTTCTGCAAGCTTGCGACAGAATGGCCCGGCGGTATTAAGGAAGGGTCGAAATGTTTGGTTAAACCGGCTTAACGCCGGCAATAAT
>CAIOFO010000081.1 GCA_903857685.1 uncultured Alphaproteobacteria bacterium | reverse complement strand
CGCGTGGTCGGCGACGTCATCGGCAAATACCACCCGCATGGCGACCAATCGATCTACGATGCGCTGGTGCGCATGGCGCAGGATTTCTCCATGCGCGCCCCGCTGATCGACGGGCAGGGCAATTTCGGCTCGATCGACGGCGATCCTCCGGCCGCCATGCGCTACACCGAAGTGCGCCGCGCCAAGATCGCCCACGCGCTGACCGAGGATATCGACAAGGACACCGTCGAATTCCGCGACAATTATGACGGCAGCGAGCGCGAGCCGGTGGTGCTGCCGGCGCGCTTTCCCAATGTGCTGGTCAATGGTTCGTCCGGCATCGCGGTCGGCATGGCGACCAATATCCCGCCCCACAATCTGGGCGAAGTGGTGGATGCGTGCCTGGCCTATATGGACGACCCGTCCATCAATATCGAGGCGCTCACGGAAATCGTGCCGGGCCCGGATTTTCCCACCGGCGGACTGATCATCGGCAAGCTGGCAGCGCGGTCCGCCCTGGCGCGGGGCCGCGGCAGCGTGTTGATGCGGGCGCGCTGCGCGGTGGAGGAAATCCGCAAGGACCGCGAAGCCATCATCGTCACCGAAATCCCCTACATGGTGAACAAGGCGCTGCTGCAGGAACGCATCGCCGAACTGGTGCGCGACAAGCGGGTGGAAGGCATTTCCGACATTCGCGACGAAAGCGACCGCCACGGCATGCGGGTGGTGATCGAGCTCAAGCGCGATGCCTCGTCCGAAGTGGTGCTGAACCAGCTTTATCGCTTCTCCCAGCTGCAGACCAGTTTCGGCGTCAATATGCTGGCGCTGGACAATGGCCGTCCGGCCCAGATGAATTTGAAGGAGATGATTGCCGTCTTCGTGGCGTTCCGCGAGGAAGTGATCACGCGGCGCACCAAGTTCGACCTTTCCAAGGCGCGGGATCGCGGCCATGTGTTGGTGGGCCTGGCGGTGGCCGTCGCCAATATCGACGCCATCATCAAGCTGATCCGCGCCGCCCCGGACGCCGCCACGGCGCGCGAGCAATTGATGGCCAATGCCTGGCCGGCGCGGGATGTCGCGCCGCTGGTCGCCCTGATTGCCGACCCGCGCCACAAGATGGAAGCCGGCGAGACCATGCGGCTCAGCGAGGAGCAGGCCAAGGCGATCCTGGATTTGCGCTTGCAGCGGCTAACCGCCCTGGGCGTGGACGAAATCAATGGCGAGGCGGCCAAGCTGGGCGAGGCGATCAAGGATTATCTCGACATCCTGTCGTCGCGCGCCCGGGTGGTGCAGATCGCGCGCGCGGAACTGATCGCGGTGCGCGACGAATTCGGCACACCGCGCCGGACCGAACTGATTGATGCCGATATCGAGATCGAAGACGAAGCCCTGATCGAGCGCGAGGAAGTGGCGGTCACCGTCACCCATGGCGGCTATATCAAGCGCACGCCGCTGGCCGAGTACCGGGTGCAGGGCCGCGGCGGCAAGGGCCGCTCCGGCATGGCGACGCGGGACGAGGATTTCGTCACCAGCCTGTTCGTTGCCTCGACCCATGCGCCGATGCTGTTCTTCTCCTCCACCGGCATGGTCTACAAGCTTAAGGTCTGGCGCCTGCCGGAGGCACGCATTTCCGGCAAGGGCAAGGCGATGGTCAACCTGTTGCCGCTTGCCGAGGGCGAGCGCATCACCACCATCCTGGCATTGCCCGAAATTGAAGCGGAATGGGACAAGCTCAATGTTGTCTTCGCCACCAAGTCCGGCGATGTGCGGCGCAACGAATTGTCCGACTTCGTCAATGTCAACAAGAGCGGCAAGATCGCCATGAAGCTGGAAGCGGGAGACGGCATTGTCGGCGTCGCCACCTGCACCGATGCCGACGATTTCCTGCTTACCACGCGCGGTGGCAAGGCCATCCGCTTCTGGGTGGGCGATGTGCGGGTGTTCAAGGGCCGCGATTCCACCGGCGTGCGCGGCATCAAGCTGGCGTCGTCGGATGAAGTGGTAAGCCTGTCGCTGCTCTATCATTCCGACGCCAGCAGCGCCGAGGCGCGCGCCTATCTCAAGCAGGCCAGCGCCGCGCGCCGGGCCGCCGGGGAGGATGTGCCCGATGAGATCGCCGACTCTTCGGCCGACGAGGGAGTGGAAGATGGCGGCGAGGAAGCCAATCTGACCCCGGAACGCTATGCCGCGCTGGGCGCGCGCGAGCAGTTCGTGCTGACCATGTCCCAGACAGGCTTCGGCAAGCGCAGCTCGTCCTATGAATACCGCGTCACCGGGCGCGGCGGTTCGGGCATCGTCGCCATCGGCATGGGCAAGAAGAACAGCGCCGTGATCGCCTCTTTCCCGGTGGAGGAATCCGACGACCTGATGCTGATTTCGGACGCCGGCCAGACTATCCGGGTGGCGGTCTCCAGCATTTCCATCCAGGGCCGCAGCGCCCAGGGCGTCACCGTGTTTCGCGTGGATGAGGGTGAGCGCGTGGTCTCGGTAGAGCGCATCGAGGATGTTTCCGACGCGGCGCAGACGTGAGTGGCCAGGTTGATCGTGATATGGGCGTGAGCGCGGGCGGCAAAAAACGGGTCGGGCTTTATCCCGGCACCTTCGATCCGGTCACGCTGGGGCATCTCGACATCATCAAGCGCGCCGTCAAGCTGGTAGATCACCTGGTGATCGGGGTGGCGACCAATCCCTCCAAGGGCCCGATGTTCTCGCTGGAAGAGCGGCGCGACATGCTGCTGCGCGAATCCGCGCCGCTGGCGCAGGGGCGCGCCACCATCGAGGTCAAGGCCTTTGACACCCTGCTGGTCAAATTCGCCGAGGAAATCGGCGCCGGAGTGATCATCCGCGGCCTCAGGGCCGTGTCGGATTTCGAATATGAATTTCAGATGGTGGCGATGAATCAGCGTCTCAATACCGAGATCGAGACCGTGTTCCTGATGGCGGATCCCCGCCACCAGGCCATCGCCTCGCGCCTGGTAAAAGAGATCGCGCTGCTGGGTGGCGATATCGCGCCCTTCACGCCGCCTTCCGTCGCCGAAGCTCTCGTCAAACGCTGCAAGGAACTGAAACGCTGATGGCAAACGATCCCGAAAATACATTGATTCTCGACCTCAAAAGCGGCCCGGTCACCGTCGCTCTGAAGCCCGATGTGGCCCCTGAGCATGTGAAACGCATCAAGGAGCTGACCCGCCGCGGTTTCTATGATGGCGTGGTGTTCCACCGTGTCATTCCCGGCTTCATGGCCCAGACGGGCGATCCCACAGGCACCGGCTCGGGCGGTTCGGATCTGCCCGACCTCAAGGCGGAGTTTTCCGCCACGCCGCACAAGCGCGGCACGGTTTCGGCGGCACGCACCGCCAATCCCAACAGCGCCAACAGCCAGTTCTTTATCTGCTTTGATGAAGCGCCCTGGCTCGACAAGCAATACTCGGTGTGGGGCCAGGTGGTGAGCGGCATGGAGCATGTGGATGCTCTCAAGAAGGGCGGCGAGCACAACAACGGCGCCATTTCCGGCGAGCCGGACAAGATCCTCAAGGCGCGGATCGCTGCGGACTGATCTGTCGTCAGGTGCAGAAAACCTGTGGATCCTGACCACCAAGGCGAAATTTTTTCGGCGCAATAAAAATAGTCCATTGAAATAATGGGGTATTTTGGCTTCGTTTTGTGAAAATGCCTTCCAAAGCAAAGGATGGCGTAGCCGCAATTGGGAAATGCAGCAGGGGAGCGCCGACCGCTAATTCATCTCGCAAAGACTGCCAAACCGCGCTCAATAGCCAGCCACTACTTTTTCGCGGGCTTAGCGTGCTTTGCCTTTGAAGTGGCTTTGGATGGGTGTTCGAGCCGGCGAGAAAGCTCCATTGAAAGCACAACGCCGAGCCCGCGGGTCCCATTTTCATCGGTGAAAGTAAAACCTTCTTCCCGAAACAATCTTTCGAGTTTTTGTACTGCACTCGCCAATACCTCTTGGCCGGCTTCGTACCGGGAAATTGTGTTCTTGTTCACCCCGGTTTGAAGCTCGAGCTGACGTACAGTCAATTTCAGAGCAGCGCGCGCCATGCGCAATTGAGATGGCGTCATGGAGCACTTGACCTGCGCAGCAGCCGTGGTACATTGTCCCGTAAGTGGTACAATGTACCAAGCGATGAAAGGCTGAATTTATGCACGAAATGAACCTCTTGCGCACTGAAGTGTCACGATATGTGATTCTCTCTCAACAGCTCAGGCAGTTTTTCGCCGACATCGACGAAGAGACCATTTCAGACACTTTAGAAGGGGCCTCAGGCCTGCCTGAGGCCATAGAGGCAGTCGTCCGATCCTCCCTTGATGACGGCGCCCTCATTGAGGCCCTGAAGGTCCGCCTGGAGGATTTGGAAATCAGGCTGGAGCGGCTCAAGGACCGCTATGGCAAGAAAAGATCCTTGGCGCGCTGGGCCATGCAGGAAGCCGGCCTAGAAAGGATTATGGCAGCAGATTTCTCGGTGGGCCTGCGCAAGGGCATCGAAAAACTTGAGGTGCTGGAAGAAGGGCTGATTCCTCCGGATTACTTTGTCCCCCAGCCCGCCAAGCTGGATCGTAAGGCCATCCTGGATGCCCTCAAATGCGGCAAGGCTGTCAACGGTGCGGCGCTGGCCATGGGTGAGGCTTCCATACAGGTTCGAGTGCGGTAATGGCCTTCTCATCAGCACAGCTCCAAAAACTTTTCCATAAGCTGGACCGCCAGCATGTTCATACCCGCTCCGTTGACGGCAGGGAGATCGACTATATCGAGGGCTGGTTTGCGATCGCGGAAGCCAATGCGATTTTCGGCTTTGGCGGCTGGGACCGTGAAATGATCCACTTCGAAAGGGTTTATGAACGCACGCGCGACGAGGCGACGAACTGCGCCTATGTCGCACGCGTAAGGATTGCGGTCCGTGCCGGTGCAACCCGGATTGTCCGGGAGGGGACTGGCCTTGGGTCAGCGTCCTGCAAGAACGCAAGCGACGCCCATGAGCGCGCCATCAAGGCAGCCGAAACCGATGCCACCAAGCGTGCCTTGGCAACGTTCGGAAATCGTTTCGGGCTGGGGCTCTATGACAAGGAGCAGGCGGGGGTAACACCCCGCCTATCCAGCAAGAGCTATGTCCTCAAGGACGGATCCGGGACCGCAATCGCAGCTAATATTTCCGGCGAAGCCTTCTGTTCGGGCCTGAGGCAAATCATCCAAAAACTCGATAGCCGTGAGCAGCTTGAGCGCTACCAAGCTCACAATACCGAAGATCTTGCACGACTGCGCCGTGAGGCCCCGACTTTACGCACAGGCAAGGGAGAACACTTTGCCGATATCCTGGAAAAACTATTTGCGGCCAAATTGGCGAAAATGTCGCCCGCGTCTGCTGATCACGCGCAGCCCAGTGCCAGTGCCGCAGATGGCATAACTGGGGCAGAGACGGGCGATGCGTCAAACGCGCCCACCATGACAGAGTTTACTTCGCGTCTTGATCCACGAGTGGGCGTTGACAAGTCAAGCCTTCCATTTGCCGTGACGCGGCGCGTGCGGGACAAGGATCATTTACGACATGTCGCAACCCTGCCGTGCCTGATCTGCGAGCAGCTCCCATCTCACGCCCACCATCTCACATTTGCACAACCGCGCGGCTTGGGGCTCAAGGTTAGCGATGAGTTTGTGGCGCCCTTGTGCGCTATCCACCACAACGAACTGCATCGTTCTGGAGCCGAGGAATTGTGGTGGAAGCGCCTGGGTATTGAGCCCCTTGGGGTGGCCAGAAGACTTTGGGAGGAGCGGTTGAGTGAAAAGGACAAAAGAGCTCCACGGGTCGCCTAATTCCCGGCTCCGGTGCGAACGCGGCACCACCCGCCCACATCAATTTCATTGATGAACTTTAGAATTATGGCCTCGGACAGAAAGAGTTGTTCAAACCGTAGCAATGCCAAATTAGGCCGAGGGCCAAAATCGGCAATGGGTCGGGCTCATGCACGATACAACGCCTTGAAATCTGGCCTCTATACGAAGACCGCGCTTTTGCCATTCGAAGATGCAAAGGCGCACGTCAAGCTGCGAGTGGCTGTTTTTGCTGAATTTAGTCCCCAAGGGGCATTGGAAGAGGGACTTGTTGAACTTATTATCGCGGACCTGTGGCGCCTTAACCGGTTCGTCCGGATTGAAAACGCGTTCTTGGCAAAGACAGAATTGGCGTCAATGTCCCGCCCCGCGGACCAATCGCCGAATGGTACATTGAAATTAGTCCAGAGTGTGCAGGACGAAAATGATGTTTCAGATATCAAAGCATGTCCCTCATGCCGATCTGGCCATGGAAAATTCGCCAAGTTTCCATGTGAGATTAATGGCGAGACGGTCCTGCTGGACGCCTTTGTCTGTCGGGTCAGCCAAACCCCTATCGAAGATGTGGCGCGACAACGCCGCTACACGAGCAGGGAGTTGCTGCGCAATATTGCAGCTCTCAAAGCGCTGCAGGCGCCACGGCAGGCAATCAACGCAATCCCCATCGGCACGCAATCGCTGAAGCGGCATTGACGATTGATTGGCTGCCGCTCTGGCCGGGCATTGCCGCTTGCGCCAGAACCCCAAAAGGAATAGACTGGTCTAGTAGACTAGTCTGGAGATCGTTATGGCCGAAATTGGCGTTTACGAAGCGAAGACGCACCTGACCCGGCTGCTGGCCGAAGTCGAGGCGGGTGCCAGCATCACCATCACCCGCAATGGCCGAGCTGTTGCCCGCCTGACTCCTGTGGCAGATGCGAAAGCGGCGGCAGACCGCATCTTGGCGCTGCGGTCGGAGGTGACAAAAGGGAAGCAATCGATGCGCAACTTGATCGAAGAGGGGCGCCGGTGACGGCTGCCCGCGAGTTTGTGCTTGATGCATCCATGGCTCTGGCCTGGGCGTTGCCGGATGAAGCATCCAACTATACCGATGCGGTCTTGAGGCTCGTTGCTGCTGGCAAGGCTTGGGTGCCCGATCTATGGCCGCACGAAATCGCCAACGGACTTGTCATGGCGCAGAGACGCAGCCGCATTACCGCGGCGCAAAGAGCATTATTCATTGAGGAACTTCTCAAGCTTCCGATTGAGGTGGCGCACACGCCCACACGGGCTGTTCTGGAACGCCAAGCGACCCTGGCCGATCGATATGACTTGACCGTTTACGACGCGGCCTATTTGGACTTGGCTTTGCGCAGGGGGCTCAGTTTGGCGACGCAGGACAAGGCATTGGCGGCAGCCGCCAACGAGGCTGGTGTTGGCATCGCCAAAGTGCGCTGATAACGACACCCTGCATCGTCGTTACCCCACCCTTCTCGGAAACCAGGGGCGTTTGAGTTCGCAGTGCGAATAATTCTGTAGCGTGCTACTAATTGTGTACATTTTGATGGTCCAGCCAATGAGGAATTCAAATTGAAGCGCGGAGTGGTGTTTCCGGTTATTCTTTCTGGTGGCTCGGGCTCGCGGCTGTGGCCGCTGTCGCGCAAGGCGCTGCCCAAGCAGCTTTTGGCTCTCGTCGGCTCCAGAACCATGATTCAGGAGACGGTCAGTCGGGCGCTTGGCGAAGGCTTCGCCGCACCGATCGTGATTTCCAATCAGGAACATCGGTTCATGATTGCCGAACAGTTGCGCGCTGCTGGCATCAACGACGCCAAAATAATTTTGGAGCCTGCGGGACGCAACACCGCTCCGGCTGCCGCTGTCGCGGTGCTGAAAGTCATGGAGGACGATCCCGATGGCTTGCTGCTTCTGATGCCATCTGACCATGTCATTCTTGATCAGAAGGCATTTTTGGCTGCGGTCAGCATCGCCGCCAAGGCAGCTCGCACAGGCGCTCTTGTTACCTTTGGCATCAAGCCCTCCGCGCCGGAAACCGGATACGGCTATATCAAGAGCGCGGCAGAATTGGAGGGCGTGCCTGGCGCCTTTGCCGTGGAGCGTTTTGTCGAAAAGCCCGACCGGGCGACGGCGCAGAATTATCTGGCGGCGGGTGGCTATTACTGGAACAGCGGCATGTTCCTGTTCAGCGCCAAATCCTTTCTCAAGGAGATGGAACGGCTGGAGCCGGCAATGCTGGGTTTCTGCCGCGACGCCATCACCCACGCCCATCGCGACATGGATTTCATCCGTCTGGGCGAAGTGGCTTTCCTGGCCTGTCCGTCACAATCCATTGATTATGCCATTATGGAGCATGTGCCCAACGCCGCGGTGGTGCCGGTGGAGATGGGCTGGAGCGATGTCGGCTCCTGGCAGTCGCTCTGGGATATTTCGCCGCGCAATGCCGAGGGCAACACCATTTTGGGCGACGTCGTCACCGAGAAGGCCGTCAATTCCTACATTCGCAGCGAAGGCCCGCTGGTGGCGGTGGTCGGCGTCGAAAATCTGGTCGTGGTCGCAACCAAGGATGCGGTGCTGGTCAGCCACCGCGATGCCACGCAGGACGTCAAGAAAATTGTCGCCCAGCTGGAAAGCCAGAGCCGCGATCATCACATGCATCACGCCGTGGTCCATCGGCCCTGGGGCTCCTATGAGAGCGTGGATACCGGCGACCGCTTTCAGGTCAAGCGCATCATCGTCAAGCCGGGCGCCAAGCTGTCGCTGCAGATGCACCATCACCGCGCCGAACACTGGATCGTGGTGTCGGGAGCGGCGCTGGTAACCTGTGACGACAAGCAGTTCCTTTTGCAGGAAAATGAATCCACCTATATCCCGCAGGGCTCCCGCCACCGGCTGGAGAATCCCGGCAAGGTGCCGCTGCACCTGGTCGAGGTGCAGTCCGGCGCCTATCTCGGCGAGGACGATATTGTCCGCTTCGAAGACACCTATGGCCGGGCGCCGCCGTCGAAAAAGCCGGTCTGAGATCGGATATATTCGGCAATATTTGGTGAGTGGCGCGGCGCCATCCCGGCGCCCTAAAACCGTGCAGTTTCGCACCGGAGCGCTTCGTGGCCGAGCCCATCGCCTTCATTGACCTTCAGGCCCAGCGCCGCCGCCTGGGGGAGCCGCTCAACCAGGCCATCATGGCCGCAGTGGCAGGCGGCCAATGGATGCTGGGGCCGCAGGTCGCGCAGTTTGAACGGGAATTGGCGGATTTTGCTGGGGTCAAGCATGTCGTCGCCTGCGCCAACGGCACCGACGCACTTCATTTGGTACTGCGTGCCTGGGGCGTGGGGCCGGGTGACGCGGTATTTGTGCCTGCCTTCACCTTCGCCGCGACGGCAGAAGTCGTGGCTTTGGCAGGTGCTTCGCCGGTATTTGTTGATGTCCTGCCAGACACATTCAATATGGACCCAGCCAGCCTGGAAGCTGCAATAGCGTTGGTAAAGCGCGATGGAAAATTGACACCGAAAGTGGTGATGCCGGTGGATCTGTTTGGCCAGCCTGCCGACTACCGCTCCCTTGCCCCAATCGCGGCGAAAAATGGGCTCAAGCTGTTCTGCGACACGGCGCAGGGGTTTGGCGGTCTCTTGGATGGCAAGCGCGCTGGGGCAATCGGCGATGCCGCGGCGACGAGCTTCTTTCCGGCCAAGCCGCTCGGTTGTTACGGCGATGGCGGCGCCTGCTTGACAAATGATGACGGTCTAAAAGACCTTCTGCTCAGCTTGCGCATGCATGGGCAGGGCAGCGACCGCTATGAACACATCCACATTGGGATGAATTCGCGGCTGGACACCATCCAGGCAGCCATCCTGATCGAGAAGCTGAAAATCTTCCCAGACGAGATCGATCTCAGAAACAAGGTGGCAAAGCGCTACAATGACGCCTTTGCCGGCTCGAACCGCATTGTCGCTCCATCGGTGATCGCGGGCGCAACCTCAACCTGGGCGCAGTATACGCTAAAGGTGGAGAACCGCGCCAAATTTCAGGCGGATCTGAAGGAAGCGGGCGTGCCGACGGCCATCTACTATCCAATACCATTGTCCAGGCAGAGGGCCTATGCCCATTATCCATCCGCACCCACACCAGTGAGCGAAGCCATGTCGAAAAAGGTGGCCAGTCTTCCGATGCATCCCTACATGGACGAGACAATGCAGGACCGTATCATTTCGGCAGTCCTGGCGAGTGCAGGCAGCTAAAATTTATCAAGACCTGCGGCTCGTGACAGAGGCTATTTCCTGCCTGACTTGCTGCAAAGCGCGCTGTCTTGGGTTGTTGGCTTCGTAAGCACCGCGCGGCCCACATTCATTGCCAAAGGCATGAGGGTTTGGCCAGTACGGCCTGCTGCGGCACTCACACAGTCATTCTATCATATCGCGCGATAAAATTGTGCCGTTCAAGTCAGACGGCTTTCGAAAGCCGTTCTGGTGCAGTGCAGCTCGACGGGGCAATAAAGTCGCCTGTTGAGCGCACCCTTTTTAGCGCCTCCGCGCTCTTCGCTGTCTCAGATTTGTCAGTGCCTTCACAGGATCCAAAGCGAAATCGTTACCGAGAATTGCTGCGGCTTGTTTGTCGTACGCCCCTCCTGGAATCTTGTAGCCTTTCGGTGGATTACCCGCCTCCTGGTCCGCCAACCCTCTCAAGCTCCAAAACATAATCAGCATTGCTTCGCGGCCAACCTCGGCTGGATCAATTCGCGCAAAGGCCGGTAATCGCTCGGCTTCTTGCAGCATACGTTTTGGGATGGTGGATCGGCCCTTTGGTCGAAAAAGTTTGAGCCCAGTATCGATTGCGGACTTCATCTGGTCGAAGGTGAACCGATCTTGCCACCACCGCTTGCCGGTTTGGTTTTCAATCGACAGAATCGCTTTCGCCATCTGCTGGAACAGCCAATAGGTCTTAAAGCTGCCGAACAGTTGCGCGAATTTTGGATCCTCTCCAAACGAGCCCTGGAGTCGGCGCTCAATTTCGCGCGACAACGACATATTTTCCTTTTTAGCGGCAACTTCCAGTCTTCGCCGCAATATCGACGGAAGCCGCACGCCAGTGGGGCTTCCGCGGCGCTCCGAAGGCGATTTGGGCTTGGGCCCGCGCTTTCCCATGTCGTGCTCCAAAAACGTTGTTTAACAAAGTTATATAATTATTCTTGCCCCATCAAGGTGTCTGCCGTACCGATTGGCTGGCCGCTACATATTTCCCGCGGGCCACGGCAAAGCCGCCGGCTCGGACGGGTTGATGAATGGAGAATGACATGGCTTCAGACGCAAAGATCGCAGCAAACAAACGCAATGCCGCCCGATCCACAGGACCAAAGACTGCTGCCGGCAAATCCAATGCCAGCCGGAATGCGCTCAAGACTGGCACCTACGCAAAGACGTCATCGCTTATCCCTTGGGAAGACCGCAGGGCTTACGAGAAAATCGAGAAGGCAAACTATGCCCAGTTGATGCCCGTTGGTCCCATCGATGAAGAATGTGTTCGCTCAATTACCGAAGATTTATGGAAGTTGGAAAGGCTAAGGCGCGTGGAGGCAGACAAGATGGAGCATCACGTCTTAGAATATTGTCATGAGAATTATGCCAAGCTGAGGGACACTGCCCGTGGCATTGTCATGGATGGACAATCAGACGACGAAAGCAATCCGGAACAAACTCCGCAGCCAGAATATCAATCAGGCATTACGATCAGCCAGTACACGATGGAACAAATGCGCAGGCAGCTTTGCGAAAGCGATAAAATCGCTAAATCAGAAGCCCCATATGTCGCTAAGGAGGTCCAAGTGTTTTTCAACAATATCAGCGACAGCAACCTAAGATTTGAGGCCTACAAATGCATCCAGGAGGGAAGCGCAGATTGGATCTTTAGGCAACGGCAAGACATCATGCGGGACCTTCAGAGAAACTATGCATTCTTGGACACTTTGCAGCACCGTCGCTAGACTATTTCTGTTGATGTTAAGCCGGCCGCAGTTAGCAATGATGCCGAATCTGATGACTGAAAGCTTGCGTGCACAGCCATAGAATCTAGAGCGCGCCACTCCTGCTGCTGAACACTACCCTCACGGTGCGCAGCAAGATAACG
This sequence comes from uncultured Alphaproteobacteria bacterium, assembly GCA_903857685.1. GTDB lineage: Bacteria > Pseudomonadota > Alphaproteobacteria > Micropepsales > Micropepsaceae > Rhizomicrobium. The sequence goes on along the minus strand of CAIOFO010000081.1, from coordinate 4,853 downwards.
ATATCGTACCACATGGACCAGTTCTTGATGTACCACTCGTCATACATCACCCGGTCGCGGAAGGTGGTGTGGCTCCGGCCGCTGATCTGCCACAGGCCGGTAATGCCCGGCGAGACGCGCTTGTAAAGTTCGATGGCGGTGCCGTAGGCGGTAACTTCGCGCGGCAGCAGCGGGCGGGGCCCGGTCAAGCTCATCTGGCCGATCAGTACGTTGATCAGTTGCGGCAGCTCGTCCAGGCTTGTGCGCCGCAGCCAGCGGCCGATTCGGGAGACGCGCGGATCATCGGCCAGCTTGAAATTATTGGCGCGGTATTTCTCGATCATCTCGGGATGGCTTTTTTCCCATTCACTCATGATGCGTTCGGCGTCCACCTGCATGCTGCGAAATTTGATGCAGGAAAATTCCCGGCCATGGCGGCCGACGCGGGTCTGAATGAAAAAGGCCGGCCCGGGAGAATCGCGCCGGATCAGAATGACCAGCGCTGCGAACACGGGCAGGCACAGGATCATCAGGGTCGCCGAACCCAGAATATCCACGATGCGCTTCATCAGGCGGCTGGGTATGCGCGAAAGATTGTTTCGCATTTGGAGCAGGACAATGTCCTTGCCGAAAAAGACATTGGTGCTCATGCCGAACAGCGGCAGGCGCCGGAAGGGCGGTATCACCGTGATGTCGAAGTTCAGCCCGATCAGCTGCTGCATGATTTCGCTCATGCGCGGCAGATCGTCCATTGCCAGAACCGCCTGGGTGCAGCCGGTATTGGCGGCCAGCCGGGCGATCGCGGTGGGATTGGCGATGGCCGAAAGCCTGCGGTCACCCAGCGTGATTTCGGGTTCACGCCCGTCCGTCAGCACGACATGGCGCACGTCAAAGCCCAGGCCGGTGGAATTGTCGAGCGCGTCCACCACTTCGGCGATCTGGTCGCCGCCGCCGATCAGAATGGTGCGGATTTTCCAAAGTCCGAGGCGGCTGAGAACCCGCTTGGTGGCCTGTCGCGCCATGGGGATGGCGGGCAGCAACAACAGCCACATAACCGCAACCAGAACCCAGGGATAGGTCTGGTGCATTAGGAACTGGAAGATGAGATCCAGGCTGGCAATCACCAGCAGCGCCGAAGTGGATCGGCGCGTCGTGTCCCAAAAGGGCACCCGCTTGCCGTAATCGCCCGCCAGATAGCGCACCACGAGGAAGAAGAAAACCAGCAGCGAATATTCGTCCAGCACTGGTCCATTGCGGCTGGCGCCGTGAAACAGCATGAAGGCTGGCATGTGGCGCCCGGACCGGAAGATCAGGCCGGCCAGGGCGAAGATCGCTGCGTCCGACAGCATAAGGATGATGGTCGCCGCCCAATGCCGCGCCACGCGCACGGGCGCGGGGCTGCGCACGTCACCGGCAAGGGCGATTGCGGACGGCTTGTTCATGGCGTCGGTTGGTTCCAGGTAACCCTTTTATCGGACATGGATTTTTCTCTTTGCCGCTCCGGGGGCACTTTAGCCATTTCCGCTGTCGAGCGTCTATATTGGCCAGCCCGAACGAGCAAGCTTCGCCGAGGGGATTGTTTTATTACCGGGGTTGCATGAATCGCCAGGATTTCGATTTTGTCCTGCCCGAGGGACTAATTGCCCTGCGCCCGGCCCCGGAGCGGGAGGCCGCAAGGCTGCTGGTGGTCCACCCCGATGGCAGGCTGGAGCACCGCAGGTTCCGGGATCTGCCGGATTATCTGAGCCCGCCGGACATTCTGGTGGTAAATGACAGCCGCGTCCTGCCCGCACAATTGCTGGGCGTCCGCCTGCCGCGCCAGGAGGGCGGGCCCACCGCCGGAATAGCCCTTACCCTTCACACAAGGCTGGGTCCGGACCGCTACCGGGCCTTTGCCAAGCCGGCCAGACGGCTGCGGGCCGGCGACAGGCTGGCCCTGGGCGAGGGGCTGACGGCCCTGGTGGAGGTGCGGTCCGAGGCCGAGATTTCCCTCAAATTCGACCTGGCGGGACCGGCCCTGGACCGGCTGCTGGAACGGGAAGGGTATATGCCCCTGCCGCCCTACATCGCCAGCCGGCGCCCTGCCGATGTACGGGACCGTACCGACTATCAAACCGTCTATGCCGACCGGAGCGGCTCGGTGGCGGCGCCGACGGCGGGGCTGCATTTCAGCGTTGCGCTTCTGGACCTTCTGGCGGCGCGAGGCATCGGCCGCGCCGATGTCACCTTGCATGTGGGGCCCGGCACATTTCTGCCGGTCACGGTGGAGGATCCGGCGCAGCACAAGATGCATCCGGAATGGGCCGAGATCAGCAGCGATGCCGCCGCCCGAATCAACGGGGCGCGCCGCGCCGGCGGGCGCATCGCCGCGGTCGGCACCACCGCTCTGCGGACGCTGGAAAGCGCCGCCGGCCCGGATGGGGAGGTGCGAGCGTTCCAGGGCGAGACGGATATCTTCATCACGCCGGGCCATGTCTTTCGCACCGCAGAGCTGCTGGTCACCAATTTTCACCTGCCTGGTTCGACCCTGTTCATGCTGGTTTGCGCCTTCAGCGGCACCGCCGTGATGCAGCGCGCCTATGCTGAGGCCATCGCCTCAGGCTACCGCTTCTATTCCTATGGCGATGCTTGTTTGCTATTGCGGGAGCGATGAGCGGTTTCGAATTTGAATTGCAGGGGGCGGATGGTGCAGCACGCCAGGGTGTGATCCGCACACCGCGCGGCGATATCCGCACGCCGGCCTTCATGCCGGTTGGAACGGCGGGCACGGTCAAGGCGATGCTGCCGCAAAGCGTGCGCGACACCGGCGCCGAAATCCTTCTGGGCAACACCTATCACCTGATGTTGCGGCCGGGCGCGGAGCGGGTTGCGCGGCTGGGGGGGCTGCACAAATTCATGGACTGGCAACGGCCCATCCTGACCGACTCCGGCGGTTTTCAGGTGATGTCGCTGGCATCGCTGCGCAAGATCACGGAAGAGGGCGTGCGCTTCCAGTCGCATATTGACGGCCATGCGGAATTTCTTACGCCAGAGCGGGCGATGGATATTCAGCGGTTGCTGGGTTCCGACATCCAGATGGTGCTGGACGAGTGTCCCGCCCTGCCGGCCGAGAAGAGTGTGATCGAGACGTCGCTGGCGCTGTCCATGCGTTGGGCAAAACGCTCGAAGATCGCGTTCGGAGACCAGCCCGACCATGCCTGTTTCGGCATTGTTCAGGGCGGCACTTTCGCCGACTTGCGCCAGCGATCGGCGGAGGCGCTGCGCGAGATCGGCTTTGACGGTTATGCCGTGGGCGGCTTGGCGGTGGGAGAGGGGCAGCCTGCGATGTTCGAGACGCTCGAAGCGACGGTGCCGCATCTACCGGCAGGCCAGCCGCGCTATCTGATGGGTGTCGGCAAGCCGGACGATATCGTGGGTGCCGTGGAGCGCGGCATCGACATGTTCGATTGCGTGCTGCCGACCCGCTCGGGCCGCAATGGCCAGGCATTCACCTGGGACGGACCGCTGAATTTGAAAAATGCCCGCCATGCCGAGGATAGTGCGCCGCTTGATGCCCAATGCGCTTGTCCGGCCTGCCGCCAGTTCAGCCGCGCTTATCTCCACCACACCGTCAAATCAGGCGAAATCATCGCCGCCATGCTGCTGACTTGGCACAACTTGGCCTTCTACCAGGACCTGATGACGGGATTGCGTGGGGCGATAGACCAAGGAGATTTGCCCGGATTCGCTGTGGGCTTTCGGGCGCGGTACGGCGCGAAAGATTGATTTCGCGACAAGCTGGCAAGCCATTGTAATTGCGAGATATAATCGTCAGCTGCGGCAAACTTTTGGGGACGCCAATCGCGTGTTGACCCGCAACTCGCCCCCCCATATGGTCCGCCGCTCCTGCCTCGGCGGGGATTTTTGGTAGAGCCCATAGCTCAGCGGTAGAGCATCTGACTTTTAATCAGAGGGCCGATGGTTCGACCCCATCTGGGCTCACCATCCTTTTTTCCGCAAACCGCGATCCGGATAAGATGGAGGCGGTCGCAAATTTTGGGAGTTGTTAAGTGTCAGGGCAGGCCGTCGTAAGAGCGATCAATAATCTCCTCGGTTCAGTCCTTGGAGTGAAAATCACCCGGGCAAATCCGGGAGAAGCAGACTTGGTCCGCAGAATGCGCGCGGCGCAGGATGCCAGCAGCGAGGATCTGTCCGCTCTGCGCGACGCCGTTGCCGCCAAGCTTCGCGGTCAGATTGCTGGCGACAAAGAACCTTGGTCCGTGCCGGCGCGCATCAATGGTGACTGGTATTGGTTGCCCGCTGAGGTGTTGCCATATCTGACGCATTGCCAGACCGGAGAATTGGGCGATGCCGATTTGATCCGCGGCTTTCAAATTGAATCCTGGAATTATTTTCAGATACGGGATCATCTCAAGCCTGGTTGGACAGTTTTGGACATCGGTGCGAATATGGGAATTTTCTCCATCCTGCTGTCGCGTGGAGTCGGGGCGGGTGGGCGAGTATTTGCCTTTGAGCCAAACCCAGACGTTCATCCCCAGCTGAAAGTGATGCTGAAGGCCAACAGCGCCACCAATGTCGAGATCGTTCCATTTGCCATTGCCGACAATCCCGGTGAACTGGATTTCCTGCGAATTGCCACCTCTGCAGTGACCCGCGAAGGCTCGTCTCTGAAAATCCAGGAGACAAATGAACAGTTGGGCTCGGAAGCCCGCGAAATCATCCGCGTTCCTGTAACAACGGTAGACATATTTGTTAAGGAGCGCGGTATTGTGCCGAACATGATGAAGATCGATGTCGAAGGCGCCGATTTAGAAGCTATCAACGGCGCGAAACAAACCATTCGCGCCTATCATCCGGTTATCCAGCTGGAACTG
>CAIOFO010000080.1 GCA_903857685.1 uncultured Alphaproteobacteria bacterium | reverse complement strand
CGGGGCCTTAAAACGGAACCGCAGCCAAAAAATTGAAACTGAAACAAACGGGAGATATCCCGTACCCAGTTCCGGTGTTACGCCGGAAGGAAGCCCCGTCGGCGGTCCCGGCGGGGTTTCGCTAACCACAGCCTGGGCCTCGCTTTTTTCAGGGGCGATTTTTCGCCGCACTCCCCGAGGCAGAAACCCCTATGGGTTTTGGCGGGCAATTACCCCCCTATAGACCAGACCTGTTCCACCATGCCCCCGCAAGACCGGCGCCCGAAAATGCCGGCAATTCCGTGCGCGGCGCAGATTCCGTTGCAATCGACCGACTTCAAGAGGGCTGGCTGCTATGGATGGAATGGAAGTCACAGGGCAAGACCGCGAGGCACCGTTCGGATTTGAGGAAGTTTTCTTCTCCCGCACCGACGCCGCCGGCATCATAAAGGCCGGCAAAAGCGTCTTTCAGCGCATCAGCCAATATGGCTGGGGCGAATTGATGGACAAGCCGCACAAGCTCATCCGCCATCCCGACATGCCGCGTGGCGTGTTCTACCTGTTCTGGGATTTCCTGAAGCGAGGCAAGCCGATCGGCGCCTATGTGAAGAACCGGGCCAAAGACGGAAGCTATTATTGGGTATTCGCCATCGCCACGCCCATGGAGGGCGGCTATCTCTCGGTGCGGCTCAAGCCGTCCAGCGAGATATTCCCGGTGGTGCAGGACACCTACAGGTGGCTGCTGGAGCTTGAGCGGCGCGAACAGCTCAGCTCCCGCGACAGCGCGGCGCGCCTGCTGGAAAAGCTGGCCAGCATGGGCTTCGCCAGCTACGAGGAATTCATGTCGATCGCGGTGCGCAGGGAATGCATGTCCCGCGACCAGCACCTGGAAAGACCCGCCGATCCGCTGCTGGCGCGCTTTGAAGGGCTGAGCGAGATGGCCGAAACGCTGCGGCAGGAAACCACCAAGCTCTGCACCTCCTATGAAGCCAATCGCTATGTCCCCCTGAACCTGCAGATCCAATCCTGCCAGCTGGGCGAGGACGGCAAGACCATCGGGGTAATCTCCAACAACTACACCCACGTCTCGGCCGAGATGCGCCAGGAAATCAGTTCCTTCGCCGTCGCGTCCGGCTCCGTGTTCGACGCCATCTTCAATGCGCAATTCCTGTTGTGCACCGCCAGCGTGCAGGCTGCCGTGGCCGCTTTCTTCGAAACCGAGGACGCGGAATCTGGAATGGACCGGCAGGGGCAGATGGAAGCGTTGCGCGGCCAGATCGCCCAGTACCAGCAGCAGGCCGGGATGGGCCTGCGCAAGGTGATAGAGAATGTGGATGCCTTTCAGGAAGACTGCCAGCGCATGAAGATGATCGCCGCCAGCCTGGAAGTGATACGCGTGATGGGAAAGGTGGACACTGCAAGATTGACCAGGCCGGTCGGCGCGCTGAATGAACTGATCGACGATCTGCGCGAATTCCAGGCCTCGATTTCAAGCAGCCTGGTGACGATCTCCCGTGCCAATTGCAACATGCAGGCCGACACCCAGGCGGCGATCCGCACCCTTGAGGCGGCCTGACCCGGCCAATCGTCGCCGCGCAACCCGCTCGAGGGGCCCGACGCCGCAAGCACGGTGATCCCTGACGATATAGTCCAGTCCGCCGCTGCGGCGGCGGGCGGATATTGTCAATTTGTGAGTTTATGGACCCCCACCACTAATGCTAGATTGCGGTGCGCGGCGTGATGCGCGAAGCCTGTGGGCGATCTGGATTGGCGCTTGTCGTCACCGCCGCCAATCGGTTGATTGCCAGCCCGCGATAAGGCGGCCCGCGACAAGGCTATTCGAGAGCAGCATGGAACAAGACGCCTATCGCCACGTCCCCTATGACATCGAGATCGAGCAGGCGCTGCTGGGTTCGCTGCTGGTGGACAACCAGGCCCTGGAACGGGTCGGTTCGCTGATCAAGCCCGAGCATTTCTATGATCCGCTGCATGCCCGCATTTTCGAAACCATGGCGCAGGCATTTGAGCGCGGCTCTTTTGTCCTGACGCCGCTGACCCTGCATGCCGCGATGAAGGCCGATCCCGGCCTGGTCGAGCTGGGCGGCATTGCCTATCTGGCAAGCCTGGTCTCGGCGGCGCCGGCCATGCCCAATGTGCGCGATTATGCCCGCATCCTGCACGACCTGGCGGTGCGGCGCAGCCTGATCCGCATCGGCGAGGATATCGTCAATACCGCCTATGAGGCGCCCACCGAAAAAGGTCCCCAGGCACAGATCCAGCAAGCCGAAAAGGCGCTCTACGCCGTCAGCGAGTCCAGCAAATATGGCGAGGGGCCGCTGGAGTTCCACGAGGCGCTGCGCCGGGCGGTGCAATCGGCGGAAGCAGCCCAGAAGCGCGGTGGCCGCATTTCAGGCGTCACCTCGGGCTTCACCGACATAGACAATCTGCTGGGCGGCTTGCAGCCCTCCGACCTCCTGATTCTGGCCGGGCGCCCCGGCATGGGCAAGACCGCGCTGGGCACCAACATGGCGTTCCATGCCGCCCGCACCTATATCCAGGATATCGAGGCGGGGGCGGAAATGCCGCGCGGCGCGCCGGTGCTGTTCTTCAGCCTGGAAATGGCGGCGCAGCAGCTTTCGGCCCGTATCCTGGCCGAGCAGACCGAAATCGAGATGTGGAAAATCCGCAACGGCCGCTTCTCCGAAAGCGAATGGGAGAAGTTCGTGCTGGCGATGCAGGATCTTTCCACCCTGCCGCTTTACATTGACGATACCGGCGGCATCTCCATCGCCCAGATCGCGGCGCGGGCGCGGCGGCTGAAGCGCGAAAAGAATATCGGGGTCATCATCATCGACTATCTGCAACTGGTGGAGCCTTCGCGCCGCGCCGAAAACCGGGTGCAGGAAATCACCGAGGTCACCAAGGGGCTGAAGGCTCTGGCCAAGGAACTGAATGTGCCGGTGCTGGCGCTGTCGCAGCTGTCGCGCGGCGTGGACAGCCGCGACGACAAGCGCCCCGTGCTGTCGGATTTGCGCGAATCCGGCTCGATCGAGCAGGACGCCGACGTGGTCATGTTCGTCTATCGCGAGGAATATTACCTGAAGTCGCGCGAGCCCGATCCGGGTTCGGCCGATCACGCCAAATGGCTGGAGAAATGCGAGCGCGCCCATCGCCGGGCCGAGGTTCTGGTGGAAAAGCACCGCCACGGCGCCACCAACAAGATCGAGATGTATTTCGACGACCGCTTCACCCGCTTCTCCAGCCTGATCGCCGAGAGCTAGAATTCCGTCCCGATGCGGGTGAATTTGGCCTTGCCGGTGGCCAGCAGCGCCAGCTGCCGGGGCAACAGCTTCAAGTCGTAACCGAAACGGACCAGTTCGCGCTTGATGTAAGTCCAGCCGAATATGCGCAAGCCCGCGCGCCAGCCCTCAATGTCGGATTTGCCGCCGGCAAAGTCCTGCTGCCGCGCCACCGCCGGAAGCAATTGCCAGGGCGCCAGTTCTGCAAACAGCGGCGAATTGTTGGGATTGAACATGAGGTGATCCACCGGAACGGCAAAGCGCCTCACCGCCAGCAGGCGCTGGGCCGCGGCGCGCGACAGGATATAGGCGGCCGCCCCGGTATGACGCGAATGCATGCTGGCGAGCCGGAAACCGCCTCCCAGCGTCTTGAAGTCCGACAGCAGCACGCTCTGGCCCGGCGGGCCATATTGTTCCAGCTTGACCAGCGTCACGCCCGGCGGAATCCAGCTTGCGTCCCCGAGAAAGCGTTTCGCCGCGGGTGTGAGGACGACATCATCCTCCAGCACGGCGGCATAATCCTCGCCGCTGGCGACGAACTGTTCCCAGGCTTTGGCGTGCGACAGGGTGCAGCATTTGTCGCCACGCGGAATTTCGCCCAAGGGGCCATTGTCGTCGAAAAATTCACCGGGCGGTTGCAGCAGCCCCGCATCCAGCGCCTCCAGCCGGTCCAGCGTCAGGCCCAGCGCCGCAGCTTTTTGGGTCATGGCGGCCAGCCGGTCCGGCCGCCGCGCCAGATTGATGAGGATAATCCGCATTCCCCGCGTTATGCGGGAAGCCGGGGCAAACTGCAATTTGCTCCCGTCCGGCGCAAAAAGCGTCTAGAATGAAGAACTTGTCAGGGCCCGGCGGTTTGTGGGGATGGCCAAGCCCAGTATCATGGCGGTGCGCCGTCCAAGCTTGGAAGACTGTCCTTGGTGACTGACGATATCCTGGCCTACCCCGATTTCCGGATGCGCCTTCGGCTGAGCGACGCGGAGCGCCGCCGCATCGTGTTGCGCGACGCCCTGGCATGGGCGATCGTCGCGCTGATTCATTTCATATTCTTTCTGGTGCTGGTGATCTCGCTGCGGCAAAACCTGGAACGGGTCGGCCATCGCGGCGCCGTCGAATCCATCCTCGATCTTAGCTTGCTCAACCGGAACAATGCGCCGCGCGTGGACGTGATCAGGCCGGAGGAGGCCAAGGAACCCGACCTTTCCGCCAAGCCGCTGACCATCATCCCCAAGCCGCCGGTGATCGAGGAGCAACAGAATGGGCCCGCTTCGCCGGGCGATGTACTGAAATCCATCGGCCAGGCGCTGGCCTGCGGCGCCAGCAATTTCGAATATCTCAACAAGGCGCAGCAGGCACGCTGCCCGCGGCAGCCCTGGATGGCGGCTCGCCGTCCCGACGGCACCATTGTGCTGGATGCGCCGTCCAAGGTGCCGGTGCCGCAACTGCATCTCACCGGCGCCGAGCAGGTGGGCAAGCAGATGCGACAGAATTCCGGCTGCCCGATCATGATCAATGCACCCTGCCTGGACGACATGTTCACGGGCAACAACAGCGCCACGCCGGGCGCGCCTGCGCACTGAGCGGGCTGGACGCCGCTGCCAGCCCCAGCCATTGTCCGGGCATGACCGCGGATTTTGAATCGGCAAGCCTGACAGTGCGGCTGGGGGCGATTGCCGCCAATTATCGCACGCTGCGCCAGCTGGCGGGACCGGCCGCCGCCGCCGCGGTGGTCAAGGCCGACGGCTATGGCCTGGGCGCGAAGATGGTCGCGCCGGCGCTGGCCGGGGCGGGTTGCGATACTTTTTTTGTCGCCCAGCTGGGCGAAGGCGTGGCGCTCAGGCCGCATGTGCCCAAGGCGCGCATCTTTGTGCTGGAGGGAGCGGCTGAGGAGGCGGTGCCGTTGTTGATCGCCCACGAGCTGACTCCGGTGCTAAACTCCCTGCCGGATATCGCGGCCTGGGTAGCGGCATCACGGGCGCAAGGCAAGTGGCGCCGGCCGCTCGATGCCGCAATTCATATTGATACGGGCCTCAATCGGCTGGGACTGCGCAGCGACGAGCTTTCGACCCTGGCTGCGGAATGGCGCGAGCGTCTGGCGGGACTCAATCTGGCGCTGCTGATGAGCCACCTGGCCTGCGCCGATGACCTGGGAGCCGACGTGGCGATGAACCGCCGGCAGCTGGAGCGGTTCCGCGCCGCGCTGGCGATGCTGCCGCCGGCGCCGGCCAGCCTGGCGGCGACCAGCGGCGTGTTCCTGGGCTCGGATTATCGCTTCGACCTGGTGCGGCCGGGGATCGGATTATGGGGCGGTGGCCCCGAGCAGGCCAGAAATCCGATGAAAAACGTGGCAGTTTTACAGGCCCGGGTGCTGCAGACCCGCCGAATTGACAAGGGGGACAGCGTTGGTTACGCAGCCACGTTCCGCGCAAAAAGGCCAACTATGCTCGCCACCGTGGCGCTCGGATATGCCGACGGCATCATGCGCGCTGCCTCCAATAGGGGCGCGGCGGGTTTCGCGGGCGCGCGCGCGCCATTCGCCGGACGGGTCTCGATGGACCTGCTGACCCTGGACATAACCGATATGAAGAAGCAGCCCCGGATGGGCGACGCGGTGGAATTGCTGGGCGACACCATGAAGCTGCGCGATGTGGCGGCTGCCTGGGGCACCAACGAATATGAATTGCTGACCGGATTTTCGCCCCGCATCCCGCGCCGCTATACGGATGCCGCCGCATGAATATCCTGGCAGGGATCGGGCGCGCCGTTCTGGGATTGCTGGCGGATATCGGAAGGCTGACCGCCTTTACCGGCCGCACTCTGGCCGCCTGTGTCAGCCCGCCCATTTATGGCCGGCTGATTGCCATCCAGGTATTGCGCATCGGTTATTTCTCCCTGCCGGTGGTGGGGCTCACCGCCTTTTTCACCGGCGGCGCCCTGGCGCTGCAGATTTACCTGGGCGGCAACCGTTATGGCGCCGAGGCGATCGTGCCGCAGATCGTGGTCCTGGGCATCACACGCGAACTGGGACCTGTCATTGCCGGCCTTATGGTGGCGGGGCGTGTCGCCGCCGCCATCGCCGCCGAGATCGGCACCATGAAGGTGTCCGAGCAGATCGACGCCCTCACCACCCTGGCCACCAATCCCATGAAATATCTGGTGGTGCCGCGGCTGGTCGCGGCCGTGCTTTCGATGCCCATCCTGGTGGGCATCGCCGACAGCATCGGCGTATTCGGCGGTTACGTGGTCTCGACCCAGAGCCTGGGCTTCACCGGCTCGATCTATCTGAAGAATACGGTGGATTTCGCCACGCGGCAGGACATCAATTCCGGCTTGATAAAGGCGGCGGTGTTCGGCTTCATCATCGCCCTGATGGGTTGCTACCACGGCTTTAACTCGAAGGGCGGGGCGCAGGGCGTCGGCGCCGCGACCACGGCGGCGGTGGTGTCATCCTCGATCCTGATCCTGGCCGCCAATTATCTTCTCACTTCCATCCTGTTCCACACATGACCGCCAAAATTCAGCTGATCGGCGTCAAGAAACGCTTCGGGCCGAAGGTGGTGCTGGACGGGATTGACCTGACCATCGAAAAGGGCTCATCGCTGGTGGTGATCGGCGGCTCGGGCACCGGCAAGTCGGTGATGATCAAGTCGGTGCTGGGCATCCTGACGCCGGACGAGGGCACCATCCTGGTGGACGGCCAGGACGTCACCCATCTGCGCGGCGCCGCCCGCGATCCGGTGATGAAGAAATTCGGCATGCTGTTCCAGGGCGCCGCCCTGTTCGACAGTCTGCCGGTCTGGGAGAATGTCGCCTTCGGCCTGATCCAGGGCCGCGGCATGGCGCGCGCCAAAGCCAAAGATGTGGCGATCCAGAAACTGGCCAAGGTGGGCCTCAGCGAAGATGTCGCCTATCTCTCGCCCGCCGAATTGTCGGGCGGCATGCAGAAACGCGTCGGTCTGGCCCGCGCCATCGCCGCCGATCCGGAAATAATTTTCTTCGACGAGCCGACCACGGGGCTTGACCCGATCATGGCCGATGTCATCAACGAGCTGATCGTCTCCACGGTCAAGGATGTCGGCGCCACCACGCTCTCGATCACCCACGATATGGCCAGCGCCCGCAAGATTTCCGATCATATCGCCATGATCTATCAGGGCCGGATCATCTGGAGCGGCCCCACCAGCCAGATCGACCATAGCGGCAATCCCTATGTGGATCAGTTCATCCATGGCCGCGCCGAAGGGCCGATCAAGATGGCGGTAAAAGCCTGATCCTGCCGGGTTGACGCCTGTGCTAGGATAGAATCATGGCCAAATCCTCCGCCACCTTTGTTTGCCAGACCTGCGGCACCACCGCGCCCAAATGGTCGGGCAAGTGCGAGGCGTGCGGCGGCTGGAACACCATCACGGAAGAGGGCGCCGCGCCGCCCATCGGCGCCAGCGCGGGACGCCGGGTCAAGGGCCGCAAATTCGCCCTGGAAGATCTGAAATCCGAAGACGCGCCGCCGCCGCGCCGCATCACCGGCATCGCCGAATTCGACCGCGTCACCGGCGGCGGGCTGGTGCCGGGCTCGGCCCTGCTGGTGGGCGGCGACCCGGGCATCGGCAAGTCCACCATCATTCTCCAGGCGCTGGGCGAATATGTAAAACGCGGCGGTCACGCCATTTACATCTCCGGCGAAGAAGCCATGGCGCAGGTGCGCATGCGCGCCGCCCGCATGGGGCTTGCCGATGCGCCGCTGATGCTGGGCGGCGCCACCAATGTCGAGGATATTCTCGCCACCCTGGAAGCCGGCCGGGCGCCCGGCATCGTCGCCATCGATTCCATCCAGACGCTGTGGACCGGGGCGCTGGAAGCGGCCCCCGGCACCATCGCCCAGGTGCGCACCGCCAGCTTCGACCTGGTGCGCTATGCCAAGACATCGGGCGCGGCACTGATCCTGGTCGGCCATGTCACCAAGGACGGCCAGATCGCCGGGCCCAAGGCGGTGGAACATCTGGTGGATGCGGTGCTCTATTTCGAGGGCGAGCGCGGCCATCACTTCCGCGTACTTCGGGCGGTGAAAAACCGTTTCGGCCCCACCGACGAGATCGGCGTGTTCGAGATGACCGGCAAGGGCCTGGCCGAGGTCGCCAATCCGTCGGCGCTGTTCCTGGGTGACCGCGACAGCGCCGCGCCCGGCACCGCCGTATTCGCCGGGCTGGAAGGCACCAGGCCTCTTCTGTGCGAGATCCAGGCGCTGGTGGCGGCGTCCAGTTTCGGCACCCCGCGCCGGGCGGTGGTGGGCTGGGATACCGGGCGGCTGGCCATGATCCTGGCGGTGCTGGACGCCCGCGCCGGGGTTGGAATCGGGGGTGCCGATGTCTATCTGAATGTGGCCGGGGGCCTGAAAATCGCGGAACCCGCGGCCGATCTGGCCGCCGCCGCGGCCCTGGTTTCATCCTTCGGAGGGGAGCCGTTGCCCCGCGACACTGTGTTTTTCGGCGAAATTTCCCTTTCGGGCGACATCCGCCCAGTGGCGCAGGCGGAACTGCGCCTGAAGGAGGCGGCAAAATTAGGATTTAAGGCGGCCTATATCCCCAAGGGCACCAAAACGGACGGCGCCGGGCTGAAATTAACCGAGGTTACCAACGTGACCGACCTTCTGACTTTCGCCGGAACCGGGCGCGCAAAGCGCGCCGGAGCGCCATCCGAAGCCCGCAGCGGCAGCGAAAGGGCGTAGGATGCGCGACCCTCATGGTATTCTTGTGCTAGACTCGAATCGATGAATCTGCCCTTCACCTTCATCGACTTTCTGGTCGTCACGGTGATCATCGTCTCCGCCGGCTATGCCGCCTATCGCGGGATGATGTCCGAGACGCTGACGATTTTCGCCTGGGCCGCGGCCGCTTTCGCCACCCTCTATTTCGGCCCCTGGCTGATCCCCATGGCCCGCAGCATGATCGCGGCGCGCTGGCTGGCGCCCGCCGCCGCCTATGCCGGCGTCTTCATGATCGTTTTCATTCCGCTGTCTTTCATGAGCCACCGCTTTTCGCAGAGCGTGAAGAATTCTCCCATCGGGCCGCTCGACCGGGGGCTGGGCATCGCCTTTGGCGTGGTCCGGGGCCTGGTCGTGGTGGGGCTGGCCTATCTGGCGTTCACCTATTTCACGCCCATCCGCCAGCAGCCCCACTGGCTCTTGTCGGCGCGCACCCTGCCGATCATGCAATCCACCGCCCAGGTCTTGCTGTCGGTGATTCCCAGCCAGACGCCGCGGGATTACATCACCGCCCAACCCAGTGCGTCGCATGACAGCCTGGGCGACCTGATCAAGCGCCAGAATGAAGAAGCCAGCGATACGCCGCCGCCCCCCGCGTCAAAAAAGGCCGAAAAGACCTATGGCGCCTCCGACCGCCGCGCGCTAGACAGACTTTTCGAGACGACCGGGAAGCGATAAGCCATGACCGGCCTTGACGACCAAAAAGACCTGTTTTCCGCCGCCGATTTTGCGGGCGAGACGCTGCATGAGGAATGCGGCGTATTCGGCATTTTCGGCCATCCCGACGCCGGCGCCCTTTCGGTGCTGGGGCTGCACGCCCTGCAGCATCGCGGCCAGGAAGCCGCCGGCATCGTCATGTTCGACAATGGCCAGTTCACCGCCGAGCGCCATGCCGGCCTGGTGGGAGACGTCTTCGGACGCAATACCGGCGCCGCCAAGAACCTCAAAGGCAGCTATGCGGTCGGTCATGTGCGCTATTCCACCGCCGGCGGTTCCAACGCCCGCAACATCCAGCCGATCTTCGCCGACCTGGCGGGCGGCGGCCTGGCCATCGCCCATAACGGCAATCTGACCAACGCCCATACGCTGCGCACCGAACTGGTGGCGCAGGGCGCGATATTCCAGAGCACCTCCGACACCGAAACCATCGTCCATCTGGCGGCGCGCTCCAGCTGCATCCGCATCGTGGACAAGCTGATCGACGCCCTCAAGCAGGTGGAAGGCGCCTATTCGCTGGTGGCGCTGACTTCCAAGAAACTGATCGGCGTGCGCGATCCCCATGGCGTGCGGCCGCTGGTGCTGGGCCTTTTGGAAGGCGCCCCGATCCTGGCCTCGGAAACCTGCGCGCTCGACATTATCGGGGCGGAATTCGTGCGCGACATCAAGCCCGGCGAGATGGTGGTGATCGACAAGGACGGCATCAACAGCCATTTCCCCTTCAAGCCGCAGCCGCACCGCTTCTGCGTCTTTGAATACATCTATTTCGCGCGCCCCGATTCCATGATGGAAGGCCGCAACGTCTATGAGTCGCGCAAGCGCATCGGCCAGGTGCTGGCGGATGAAGCCCCGGTCAGCGCCGACATGGTGGTGCCGGTGCCGGATTCCGGCGTGCCCGCCGCGCTGGGCTTCGCCAATGCCGCCGGCATCCCGTTCGAGCTGGGCATCATCCGCAACCATTATGTCGGCCGCACCTTCATCGAGCCGTCGGACCGCATCCGCCATCTGGGCGTGCGCCTGAAGCACAATCCCAACCGCGCCAAGCTCAAGGGCCAGCGCGTGGTGCTGGTGGACGATTCCATCGTGCGCGGCACCACCTCCAAGAAGATCGTGGAAATGGTGCGCGACGCGGGCGCGCTGGAAGTGCATTTCCGGGTGGCGTCGCCGCCCACCACCCATTCCTGCTTCTACGGCGTGGATACGCCCAACACCGACGACCTGCTGGCCCATCGCATGGATGTGGAAGGCATGCGCCGCTTCATCGGCGCCGACAGCCTGGCGTTCATATCGATGAACGGGCTCTACCGCGCCATGGAAAAACCGGTGCGGGACCCCCAGAATCCTGGCTACTGCGATGCCTGTTTCTCGGGCCAGTATCCCATCGAGCTGACCGATATTTCCGGCGGCGCCCGCGACCGCCAGCTTTCGCTGCTCGCCGACGTCGCTTAATCAATGACAAAATCCCTTGCAGGGCGCATCGCGCTGGTGACCGGCACCTCGCGCGGCAGTAGCATTGCCAGGAAAAGTGGGTACCGGTTTTCCGTCCGGCAACGCGACCAATAGAAAATGAGCAAAACTCTATCGGGACGCATTGCTTTGGTGACGGGAGCGTCGCGCGGAATTGGCCGCGCCGCCGCCATCGCATTGGGTGCCGCAGGCGCCCATGTCATCTGCATTGCCCGCACCGTGGGCGGGCTGGAAGAAACCGATGACGCCATCGTCAAGGCGGGCGGCACGGCGACGCTGGTGCCGCTGAACCTCAAGGACTTCGCCGCCATTGACCGGCTGGGCGCTTCCATCTTCGAGCGCTGGGGCAGGCTGGACGCGTTTCTCGGCAATGCCGGGGTGCTGGGGGTGCTGACGCCGCTGGCGCAGCTGGATCCCAAGATCTTCACCGAGCTCACCGACATCAACATTACCGCCAATTGGCGGCTGATCCGTTCTCTCGATCCCCTGCTGCGCCAGTCCGATGCCGGGCGCGTGCTGTTCGTCACCTCGGGCGCCGCCGCCAAGCACACGCACTATTGGGGCGGCTATGCCATGAGCAAGGCGGCGCTGGAGAGCCTGGCGCTGACCTATGCCGCCGAATGCGAGGTCGGCAAGGTCAAGGTGAATCTGCTCAATCCTGGCGCGATCCGCACCGCCATGCGCGCCAAGGCGATGCCGGGCGAGGAGCCTTCCACTCTCAAGCGCCCGGAAGAACTGGCGCCGCTGATTGTCGAATTGCTGTCGCCGTCCAGCCAGAAGAATGGCGAGCGGATCAATTTTCAGCGTTGATTATCTCTTTGGTGCGTAGGGATTTCTGGTGTTGCGCATCACCAGGCGCAGCGGCGTGCCCTTGAGGCCGAAATTTTCGCGCAAGCCGTTCTGCAGATAGCGCTGATAGGCCTCGGGCAGGGCGTCGAGCTGGTTGCCGAACAGCGCGAAAGTGGGCGGCCGGCTTTTCACCTGGGTCATGTAGCGGATGCGCACCCGCCTGCCGCTGATCGCGGGCGGGGCGTGGCGCATCAGGGCGCTTTCCAGGAAGCGGTTCAGGGCGGCGGTGGGAACGCGGCTGTTCCAGGCGGTATCGGCGGCGATCACGGCGGGCACCAGACGATCAATGCCTTCGCCGGTTCTGGCTGAGATCGCCACCAGTTCGGCGCCCGCCACCTGCGGCAGCAGCCGGTCGAGCTTTTCGCGCAAGGCTGAAATCGTGCCCTGCTTGCTCGCCAGCAAATCCCATTTGTTGACGGCAAAGACGATGGCGCGGCCTTCCCGGGCAATCAGGTCGGCGATGGCGAGGTCCTGCTTCTCGAACGGCATTTGCGCGTCAATCAACACGATCACGCAATCGGCGAACCGGATGGCGTCCAGGGTCGAGGCGACGGACATTTCCTCCAGCACTTCGCCCGCCACCCGCGCCTTCTTTCGCAGGCCCGCGGTGTCATGGAGCAGCACCTCGCGCGATCCCGCCTTCCAGGGCGCGGTGATGGAGTCGCGGGTCAGGCCGGCTTCCGGCCCGACGATGGAGCGGTCATCGCCCAGGAGCTGGTTGAACAGGCTGGACTTGCCGACATTGGGCCGCCCCACCAGGGCCAGGCGCAAGGGCTTGCTGGTATAGTCGTAATCGTCCTCTTCGATCTCGCCGCTTTCTTCCCCGGCAAAATCTTCATCCTCATCTTCATCATCGTCGCTGTCTGCGATGATCGCCCTGGGCGCCAGGGGCTCGAGCGCCTCGGCCAGGTCTTCCATGCCCAGCGCATGCTCGGCGGACAGGCGCAGGGGCTCGCCAAAGCCCAGGGCATACATGTCGGCCACAGGCTCGGTGCGGCCTTCGCATTTGTTGGCGGCCAGGATCACCGGCTTGCCGCTCTTGTGCAGCGCCTGGGCGATCATCTGGTCGCCGGTGGTGACGCCGGCGCGGGCGTCCACCACGAACAGGATCGCCTCGGCCTCGGCGATGGCGGCCAGGCTCTGCTCGGTCATGCGGCTGGAGATGGATCCCGGCGCCGCGTCTTCGAAGCCGGCGGTGTCGATCACCCGCAAGTCCAGGCCGTGGAACACGACCTCGCCGATGCGGCGGTCGCGCGTGACGCCTGGCGTGTCATGCACAATGGCGACGCGCTTTCCCAGCAGCCGGTTGAAAATGCTGGATTTTCCGACATTGGGCCGGCCTATGATCGCGAGCGTGAGCGGCATGACAATCGAGGCCTCAAGTAGCGAAGCGGTAGGCCATAAAAAGTGGCCTCAAGTAGCGAAGCGGTAGGCCATAAGAAAAGTGTCCTTACCGCAGGGCGACCAGGTCGGCATCATCGGTATAGATAAAGACCGTACCGTCGGCGACGATGGGGGCGACCGAAGTGCCGCCCTCCAGTTCGACCCGGCCGAGAAGCCGGCCATTATAGGGCGAGATGGCTTCCATATAGCCGTCCGAGGAGGTCAGGATCAGCTTGTCCGAGACCAGCAGCGGCCCGTTCCAGGTGATGGCGTGTTCCTGGTTCTTTTCGTCCTCGAAGGCCGGCATGGTGTGGACCCAGCGGATCTTGCCTTCCTTGCGCGTCAGGCTCAGCAGCTTGCCGTCGCCGGTCATGACATAGACATAGTCGCCTGCCGCCAGCGGCGTCTGGGTGCCGCCGACATCGCGCGACCACAGCCGGTCGCCCGAGGACAGGCTGATCGCCGCCATGACGCCGGAATGGCTGATGGCAAAGACGGCGTCGCGGTCGATCACCGGGCGGCCGGCGATATCGTCGAGTTCGCTCAGCGCCGTGACCTGGCCGGAATGGGAGAGCACATCGCTCCACGCCACCTGGCCGTTCTGGACCCGCAGCGCATAGACTTCGCCGGAGCTGTAGGGTGCGATGACGAATTCGCCCAGCACCGCGGCGCTGGTCGAAGACAGCACGCCCGCCGATTCCGGAATGCCCTGATGCGTCCAGAGCTGGCGGCCATCGCTCTCGGCCAGGGCGAAGAAATGATTGTCATGCGTCGAGAAGAAGATGCGCCCGCCATTGACCACGGGCGCATTGACGATGGGCGTGCCGACATCCTGGCCCCAGAGGCGGTCACCGGTCTTGGCGTCCATGGCATAGACCACGCCGAAGCCGGAGGTGACAAAGATCTTGCCCTGGTCATAGGCGACGCCCCCGCCCATGCCGCTGGCCGGCTCGATGGTGTTGGGTTTTCCCAGCAGGCCCCAGAGCGTGGGCATGTCGGTGCCGTTCTTGGGCGCCAGGCGCTTGTCCCACAAGGCCCGGCCGGTCTTGGCGTCGAAGGCATAGACATGCGCCTGGGCATCGAGGGTGAAGATGGCGCCGTCGCCGACCACGGGCGCGGCGGTGAGGCGGGAATAGGAATCCGATCCCTTGCCGGCGCTTGCGTCCCATAGCTTGCGGAGCGGGCCGGGGGCATCCAGGTGATAAGTGGCATTGGAGGGAAAGCCGCCGGGCTGCGTCCATTCGCTGTTGTGGAAGGGCGGCGGCAGCACGATGGGGATGCCGGCAAGGCTGGTATCGGGCACCACCGCTTCATCGGTCGCCAGGAGCGAGATGCGCTCGCCCCGGAGATTGGATTTGTGGGCCGAGCTGAACCAGCCGCCGATCGTGTCCAGCGTGTCGCAGCCCGCCAGGGTGAGCGCCGCGAGGGTGAAGAGGATCGCAGCACCGATCCGTCGGTTGCTCATGGCGTGGCGCCGGGCGGAACCGTTCCCGGTGGTGTGCCGGGCGCGGGAGCCGCGGCCGGCGGCGGCACGGTACCGTAATCGGCTGCGCCGCCGCTCTGCAGGTAAGCGGCAAAGGCCCGGGCGCGGCTCTTCAGCGCGTCGGGAGAATCCGGATCGGCGACCAGGGCGGCGAATTCACTTGCCGCTTCCTTCACCTTGCCTGCCTTGTAATCGCTATAGGCCAGCACTTCGCGGGCCATCTGGCGCCAGGCGCTGGTGTCGCCATTGATCGGCTGCAGCAGCGCCTCCAGATCCGCGCGCGAAGCGCTATCGGCCACAAGCCAGGCGGCGCGGATGCGCGCCGTGGCGCCGACCGGGCCGCTGTCACCGGCGGCGATATCCTTGTAGCGGGCGATGGCGTCGGCAGGCTTGCCGGCCACGGCCAGCGCGCTGGCTTCGGACAGGCGGGAGAGTTCGCCATAGCCGCCGGGAGGAGAGGTCTTGGAAAGGGCATCGAAGGCGGCGGCGGCCTGGGTGGAATTTGTGATGCGCTGGGCCGCGACAAAGGCGACCGAGGCCTTGGCGCGCTGGCCGGCTTCGTAGCGCAGCCACAATTGGTAGCCGGCGATGCCCAGAATGATCACCGCCAGCAGGGCGATGACGTAATCGCCATAAGCCTTCCACCATTTTTCCAGACGTTCCTTGCGGACGTCTTCTTCGACCTCGCGGAAAATATCACTCACGCTGATTTCCTTCTCGGCCGGGAACCGAAGTGTTTGGCAGGGCGGGATAATTAGCCGCCGGGACGCCCAAGCGCAACTTGCTTATGGGTCATTTATGCCGGTTTTCCGGGCTTTTGCCTGCAATTCGGCCGCATGGTCTAGCGGAAAACCCGTTCCTATTGGGCTTTCTTCATCGGATAGACGTTTTCGGTCCCCGGGAAGCGCCGTTCGCGCACATCGCTGGCATAGGCCTCGACCGCGGCTTCGATCACCGGGCCCAGATGGGCGTATTCGCGCACGAATTTGGGCGGATTGGGGTTGAGGCCCAGCATGTCCTCCATCACCAGCACCTGGCCGTCGCAGGCGGCGGAAGCGCCAATGCCGATGGTGGGAATGGCGATCTCGGCGGTGATGCGGGCGGCCAGCGGTTCGGCCATGCCTTCCAGCACCACGGCGAAGGCTCCGGCCTGGTCCACCGCCTTGGCATCGGCCAGCAGGGCAGGCCATTCGGCTTCGGTGCGGCCGGTGGTGCGAAAGCCGCCCCGGACATTGACCATTTGCGGCGTCAAACCGATATGGGCCATCACCGGAATGCCGCGCTCGCTGAGATAATGGATGGTATCCGCCATGCGGCTGCCGCCTTCCAGCTTGACGGCGGTGGCGCCGGTTTCCTGGATGATGCGGGCGGCGTTGCGAAAAGCGATCGCCGGGCTTTCCTCGTAAGTGCCGAACGGCATGTCCACCACCACCAAAGCGCGGTTCGAGCCGCGCATCACCGCCTTGCCGTGGGTGATCATCATCTCGAGGGTGACGCCCAGCGTATTCTCAAGCCCGTGCATCACCATGCCCAAGCTGTCGCCCACCAGCATGATGTCGACATGTTGGTCCAGCAGCCGCGCGGTATGGGCGTGGTAGCAGGTGAGGACGACCACTGGCTTGGCGTGTTTGTGGGCGCGGATCTCGGGCACCGTGATGCGGTGCGTTTGGCTGTGGACGGACATGGAAAATCTCCAGGCGGCGCACGGCACTATAGCCCCATGCCGCCTGCAAAAATAAGACATCGGGCTTGCAGGCTTGACGGGGCAGGGACTTTCCTGATACTTAAGAAAATGCTTAACTATAAAGAATTGGACCGGGCTTATCAGGCACTTGGCGATGTCACCCGCCGGGCGATGGTCGAGCACCTGACAAGGGGACCGGCCACGGTGAGCGATCTGGCCCGGCCGCTGCCCATGTCGCTGCCCGCCGTGATGGGGCACCTGAAGGTGCTGGAGGAATCCGGGCTGGTGACCAGCCGCAAGCAGGGCCGGGTGCGGACCTGCCAGGTCGAGCCCCGGATGCTGTCCCAGGCGGAACGCTGGATCGCCGAGCGCCGCCAGATGTGGGAGGCCAATCTCGACCGGCTGGGGGAATATCTTGGAGAAGGAAACGCAAAATGAGTTCCGTCGTGCACGGCAGTTTCACCGTCAGCCGCAGCTGGAAGGCGTCGCCGGAGCAGGTCTTTGCCGCCTTTGCCACCCAGGAGGGCAAGCGCAAATGGTTCGGCGGGCCGGGCATGGAGCTGCTGGAAAAGAGCTTCGATTTCCGCGAAGGCGGCCGCGAAACCGCCCGAGGCAAACATCCCAATGGCATGGCCTCCAGCTTCGACTGCATTTATCGCGACATCGTTCCCAATGCGCGCATCGTCTATTCCTATGTGATGCATCTGGACGGCAAGAAGATATCGGTGTCGCAAGCCTGTATCGAGCTGAAGCCGGAGGGCAGCGGCACCAAGCTGACTGTCACGGAATATGGCGACTTTCTCGACGGTTACGACGATGCCGATTCGCGCGAGCACGGCACCAATTTCCTGATGGATCAGCTGGGCAAGTCTGTCGGGGGGTAGGAAAAGCCCGG
>CAIOFO010000079.1 GCA_903857685.1 uncultured Alphaproteobacteria bacterium | reverse complement strand
CTCCGCGCCATGAACCTCCAGTTCGACATCCTGGTCATGCTGCCGGAACTGATCCTGGCGGTCGGCGCCATGGTGCTGCTGCTGGCGGGCGCCGTGGGCGGCGAAAAGACCGCGCCGGCGATCAGCTGGGCGGCGATCCTGCTTCTGGCCGCTTCCGGCGTCGCCGTGGTGCTGGGCAATCCCGGTCCCGCCTTTCACAGCGCCTTCCTGGCCGACGGTTTTGCCCGCTATGCCAAGGTGCTGATCCTGATCGGGGCGGCGCTCTCGATCCTGATGGCCGAGGAGTTCTTTGCCCGCATCGACCTGTCGCGTTTTGAATTGCCGGTGCTGATGCTGCTGGCGACGCTGGGCATGCTCTTGATGGTCTCGGCTTCCAGCTTTCTGTCGCTGTACATGGGGCTGGAGCTGCAATCCCTGGCGCTCTATGTGCTGGCCGCCTTCAACCGCGACCATTTGCGTTCCACCGAGGCGGGCCTGAAATATTTCGTGCTGGGGGCGCTGTCGTCCGGCATGCTGCTGTACGGGATCTCGCTGATCTATGGCTTTACCGGCAGCGTGCAGTTCTCCACCGTGGCGAGCGTCATCAGCCATGGCGGCGTCGGCCTCGGCCTGATCTTCGGCATCGTCTTCCTGGTGGCGGGCCTGGCCTTCAAGGTCTCGGCCGTGCCGTTCCACATGTGGACGCCCGATGTGTATGAGGGCGCTCCCACCCCCATCACCGCCTATTTCGCCACCGCCGCCAAGGTGGCGGCGATGTGCCTGTTCCTGCGCGCCATCCTGACGCCGTTCCCCGACGCCATTCACCAGTGGCGCCAGATCATCATCTTCATCTCGGTGCTTTCCATGGCGCTGGGCGCGGTGGCGGCGCTGGGCCAGAAGAACATCAAGCGCCTGATGGCCTACAGTTCCATCGGCCATATGGGCTATGCCCTGCTGGGCCTGGCGGCGGGCACCGCGCTGGGCGTGCGCGGCGTGCTGATTTACCTGGCCATCTATGTCGCCACCAACCTGGGCGTCTTCGCCGCCATCCAGGCGATGCGGCGCGGCGGCAAGGCGGTGGAGAATATTTCCGACCTGGCGGGGCTGGGCCGCACCGATCCCAAGCTGGCGCTGGTCTTCTCCATGCTGTTCCTGAGTCTTGCGGGCCTGCCGCCGCTGGCCGGCTTCTTCGCCAAATTCTATGTCTTCCTCGCCGCCATCCAGGCGGGGCTGATATGGCCCGCCGTGCTGGGCGTGCTGGCGAGCGCGATAGGGCTGGTTTACTATCTGAAGCTGGTCAAGGTGATGTATTTCGACGAGCCCGCCGCCGCCTTTGACGGCGGCATCGGCATCGGCTCCCGCGCCATTCTCATCCTCTCCGGAGCTTTCGCGCTGCTGTTCATCTTCGCGGCCTCGCCCATCATCACCGCCGCCGACGCCGCCGCCAGAGCGCTGCTGCCTTGACCCTCTCGCCTTCGGGCATCTGGCCCCAGGGTTACGGCCTGAAAGCCTGCGACGAACTGGATTCCACCAATGCCGAGGCGCGACGCCTTGCGGCCGGCGGCGAGGCCGGCCCCCTCTGGATCACCGCCGCCCGGCAGACGGCGGGCAGGGGCCGGCGCGGCCGCAGCTGGGAAAGCCCGCGGGGCAATCTTGCCGCCACTCTGCTGATCCGTCCCGCCCGTCCCCTGGCGGAATGGGCGCAGCTCTCCTTCGCCGCCGCCATCGCAACCGCCGACATGGCGGCGAGCCTGGCGCCCAATGCGCATGTCGCCGTCAAATGGCCCAACGACGTGCTGGCGGACGGGCGCAAGCTGGCGGGCATCCTGCTGGAGACGGCGGGCCCATCGTCCATGGATCAGGCGCTGGCCATCGGTATCGGCGTCAACCTGGCCGCCCATCCCGAAGATACCGAGTTCCCCGCCATTTCGCTCGCCGCCCTGGGGCAAAAGCCGCCGCCGCCGGAAGACGCGCTGGCGATGCTCGCCGCGGGCTTTGTGGAATGGTATGAGGTCTGGCTAGCCGAGGGCTTCGCCCCCATCCGCGATGCCTGGCTGGCGCGGGCGGCAGGCCTGGGCCAGCGCATCCGGGCGCGGTTGCCGGACGCGGAACGCAGCGGCATCTTCGAAGGCATTGATGCCGACGGCGCCCTGCTGCTGAATGAAGGAAGCCGGACGCGTGTGATTGCGGCCGGCGAGGTGTTTTTTGGATAAACCATGCTGCTGGCGATAGACGCGGGAAACACCAATATCGTCTTCGCCGCCTGCGAGGGGACGGCCGTGCGGGGTCAGTGGCGCGCCGTCACCTCCACGCCCCGCACCGCCGATGAATATGCCGTCATGCTGGGGCCGCTGCTGGGGCTGGAGGGCCTCAGCTTCGCCGATCTCGACGCCGCCATCATCGCCACCGTGGTGCCCGCCGCCCTGTTCGACCTGCGCCTGTTCTGCCGCAAATACCTCAAATGCGAGCCGCTGGTGGTCAAGGACCCCAGCCTCGACCTCGGCATCACGATCAATGTTGACCGCCCCGGCGCGGTGGGCGCCGACCGGCTTGTCAACACGATTGCCGCCCATGCCAGCTACAAGGGCGCCCTGATCGTGGTGGATTTCGGCACCGCCACGACCTTCGACGTGGTGAGCGAAACCGGCGATTATGAAGGCGGCGTGATCGCGCCCGGCGTGAACCTGTCGGCCGAGGCGCTGCACCAGGCCGCCGCGCTGCTGCCCCGCGTCGCCATCCAGCGCACCCAGAATGTCATCGGCAAGGACACGGTGCCCGCCATGCAGGCCGGCCTGTTCTGGGGCTATATCGGGCTGACCGAAACCATCGTGGCGCGGATCAAGGAAGAATATGGCAAGCCCATGACCGTGATCGCCACCGGCGGCCTGGCCAACATCTTTTACGGCCAGACCAAGGCGATCCAGCATCTCGACCCCGATCTCACCATCCGGGGGCTGGCGCTGATCCATGCCCGCGCGACCCAATAATGAATCACATGGGGTCCCGCGACGAACTGGTCTTCCTGCCGCTGGGCGGGTCGGGCGAGATCGGCATGAATTTCAACGCCTATGGCTTCGGCCCGCCGTCGCGGCGCAAATGGATCGTGGTGGATTGCGGCGTGCTGTTCGGGCGTGAAGCCGCCACGCCCGGCGTGGATGTGATCATGCCCGACATCCGCTTTTTGGCGGAACAGGCCGAAAATGTGCTGGGCATCATCGCCACCCATGCCCATGAGGACCATATCGGCGCCATCGCGCCGCTCTGGCCACAGCTCAAATGCCCCATCTACGCCACGCCCTTCACCGCCATCCTGATCGAGGGCAAGCTGGAGGAAGCGGGCCTTATGGGCCGGGTGCGGGTGAGACAGGTGCCGCTGGGCGGTTCGCTGACGCTGGGCCCGTTCCAGATGGATTTCATTTCCATCACCCATTCCATCCTGGAGCCCAATCTCCTGGCCATCCGCACGCCGCTGGGCCTGATCGCCCATACCGGCGACTGGAAGATCGATCCCGATCCCATGCTGGGCGAGCAAACCGACATCGCCGCCATCCGCAAGCTGGGCGATGAGGGCGTGCTGGCGCTGGTCTGCGATTCCACCAATGCCCTGCAGCAGGGTCATTCGGGGTCGGAAGCCAATGTCCGGACAAGCCTCACCAACCTGATCGGCACCTTGAAGAACCGGGTGGCGGTGACGGCCTTTGCCTCCAATGTGGCGCGGCTGGACACGGTGGCCCATGCCGCCCGCACCCATGGCCGGAAAGTGGCGCTGGTGGGCCGCTCGATGCACAAGATCGTGCAGGCGGCGCGGGACAGCGGCTATCTGAAAGACTTTGCCACCATTGACGAGGCCGAGGCCGCCGAACTGCCCGCGCGCAAGGTGCTGTATCTGTGCACCGGCAGCCAGGGCGAACCGCGCGCCGCCCTGGCGCGCATTGCCCGCGACGATCATCCGAATGTGCGCCTGGGCAAGGGCGATGCGGTGATTTTCTCCAGCCGCATCATTCCGGGCAATGAACTGCCCATCTTCGAGCTGCACAACCAGCTTTCGGCGCTGGGGGTGGAAGTGCTGACCGAGCTGGACCATTTCGTCCATGTCAGCGGCCACCCGGCGCGGGAGGAGCTGGCCCAGATGTATGCCTGGACGCGGCCGCGCATCGCCGTGCCGGTGCATGGCGAGCTGCGGCATATGGCCGAGCACGCCCGGCTGGCCAAGTCGCTGCAGGTGCCCGAGGCTTTGGTCCCTTCCAACGGCCAGCTTTACCGCCTGGCGCCGGGCCCGGCCGAACTGATCGACGAAGTGCCGTCGGGACGCATTTTCCTGGACGGCAGGGTGCTGGTGGCGGAAGGCGAGGGCCTGACCAAGACCCGCCGCGCCATGGCGCATGCCGGCCTCATCGCCATAACCCTGGTGCTGGACGGCAAGGGCCGCGTCTGCGCCGAGCCGGTGGTCCTGATGGAAGGCATTCCCGAACCCGTGCATGAGGCGGTGCGCGAAGCGGTGGACGAAATGGCCCGCAAGCACAAGAAGGGCGATGCCGGTCACCTGTCGGAAAATATCCGCCGCGCGGCGCGGCGGGCGGCGCAGGACGCCTGGGGCAAAAAACCCATCACCCGCGTCACGGTGGTCGAGTTGTGATCGGCAAAATGAACCATGTGGCCATCGCCACCAATGACCTGGCCAAGGCCACAGCGCTTTACCGCGACACGCTGGGAGGACGCGTCTCCGCCCCCGTCGCCCAGCCCGAGCATGGCGTCACCACCGTCTTTGTCGAACTGCCTGGAGCCAAGATCGAGCTTCTCAGCCCGCTGGGCGAGGCCTCGCCCATCGCCAATTTCCTGAGGCGCAATCCCGAAGGCGGGGTGCATCATCTCTGTTTCGAGGTGACCGATATCCTGGCGGCGCGGGACCGGCTGACCGCCGGGGGCGCCCGGGTGCTGGGCGAGATCAAGACCGGCGCCCATGGCAAGCCGGTGCTGTTCCTCCACCCCAAGGATTTCGGCGGCGTGCTGATCGAGCTGGAACAGACATGAGCGACGCGGCGATCGACGCCCTGATCCATTATGTCGTGCTGTTCAGCTTCTATGCGGTGGCCTGGTTTCTCTGCCTGTTCTGCCTGCTGCCGGTGGGGCTGGGGGCCGAGCGCGATCCGGATTCCGGCGCGCCGCTCAATCCCATGCTGAAGAAGAAGGCGCTGCTGGCCACTGGTATTGCGGCGGTCTTGTGGGTCGGCTTTTACGCCGCCATCCGCCTGGGTTGGCTCGAACTCTGATAGCCGGAAAAGAGAAAAGGCCGGGGGATGAACCCCGGCCTTTTTTCCTGAACTTTTAACGTCCCTGAACTTGGCCGCTCTGGCGACTCTCATCCGCTTCGTTGGCGGTATTTTTATTGATTGGGGTGATACTGGCTTTTGTGATGCGTGTCACGAAATATCTGGAGTTATTGCGGTGCAACATACGCAATTAAATTACCGAACGCTCGGCCTCGGCGCGGCACTTCTTGTCATGCTGGTTTTTGCCGGAAAATCCGCCTTTTCCGAAGGGGTGGCGGCGCGCGGAAAACCCAATGCGATTCTGACAGATAGTCCGTCCGGACCCTGCGACCCGGCGCTGGGCCAGGCCGATCTGGTGCCGGGCACCGATGTAGACGGCAACCCGGTGGCCCCGGCCGACCTTGCCGGCGGGCCGGTGCCCTTCAAGGGCCGGATCGAGGTGCCGCTCAAGGCCCAGGCCGGGCGCGCCCCCGCCTATGTCGCGGTGGACGGCGCCAAGCTGGACCCGCTGTTCAATCCGCCGGCCTGCAAATAAGGCCCGCCTGCCATTAACCAGGGGCGCGGTCGGCCGTTCAGCCGCCGCCTGTCCGCGCTAGATTGGCGTCATGCGCCTGCTCCTGCCTGCCGCCCTGACTCTTGTCCTGCTGGCTCTTGTGCTGCCGGCCACCCCCGCGATGGCCGGTCCCTGGCGCATCACATCCGACCATTGGAGCCAGGCCGACGAAGACGGCTTCGGCCGCTTTGTCACCGCCATCGGCGATTCGGGCTGTTCCTCGTCGGAAAGCTGCCTGCGCTCCCCCGCCAATCCCTGGGCGGGCAGCGAAGACCGCGCCTTCCTGGACGTGGATGTGGACTGCGCCAAGCTGCCCTACCTGCTGCGCGCCTATTACGCCTGGAAGAAGGGCCTGCCTTTTTCCTATGTCGATGCGGTGAGCGGCTCCGGCGACATGCGCTTTTCCAAAAGCGCCAATGTGCCGGTGTCGCGCACCGCCATCCTGGATCATGGCGGCGGCATAGACGGGGCAAAGGCGATGCGCGAATTGCTGGACACGGTCTTCACCGCCGGCTACCGCACCGATGCCGGCCAGACGCGCGGCGTGCCGTCGGATTTCTATTCCCCCGCCATCCAGCCCGGCAGCATCCGCCCCGGCACCGTGATCTATGACACCAACGGGCATGTCGGCATCGTCTACCGGGTGGATGGCGCGGGGCGGATTTCCTACATGGACGCCCATCCCGACTACACCATCACCCGCAGCGTCTATGGCGCCCAGTTCGGCCAGAGCCCCAGGGGGCTCGGCGGCGGCCTCAAGAACTGGCGTCCGCTGCAGCTGGTGGGCGCGCGGCTGGAAAGTGGCACGCTGGTGGGCGGCCACATCGTCTTTGCCCGCAACGACCAGATTTCCGATTTCTCCTTGGTGCAGTACCAGGGCACCGAGCCCAACCCCTCGGGCGACGTTGCCGGGGCGCGGTTTTCCTATAACGGCGCGCCGCTGGGTTTCTACGAATATGTCCGGGTGGCGGTGTCGGGCGGCAAGAGCGACTTCAACCCGGTCTATGAACTGGAATCCACCATGCGCACCCTGTGCAACGACCTGGATGACCGGCGCCAGGCCGTGGATCTGGCGGTCAGGGACGGAATAACCGCCAAACCGCATCCGTCCGGCATTCCCGCAAACATCTATCTCTCCAACGACAATGCCTGGGAGAGCTATGCCACCCCGGCGCGCGACGCCCGGCTGCGCGCCGCCTTTGTCCAGTTCCACCGCGATCTGGCGGACATGATCCAAATGTGGGTGAGGCGCGATCCCCGCATCGTCTATGACGGGCAGTTCCTGAAAACCGATCTGCTCAAGGCCTATGACGCGCAAAGCCAGCGCTGCACCACGACCTTTTTGTCATCGGACAAGCATCCGGTGGCGCTGACATTCGACGATGTCGCGCATCGCCTCTTCGCCCTGTCATTCGACCCTTACAACTGCGCCGAGCTGCGCTGGGGCAATGACAGCCCTGCCTGTCCCGACCAGACGGGCAAGCGCCGCTGGTATGCAATGGAGCAGACGGCCAGAAATGAAATCGGCCGCGACGAGCAGGGGATGGCGACTGAAATCGCCGGGCCGCAGGATGTGGATATTCGCGGCCTGATCGCGGCCATGCCCGAGCGAGTACCGTTCGTGCAACCGATGCCGGGCTAATAAGCCCGCCCTATGAGTATCTCTTCCACCCCCGGCGCGCCGCTGAAGATGCAGGCGCCGAACTCGGACGGCTGATCCGCCGGGGCGTTGCGGATGGTGAGTTTCAGCGCTTTGAGTTTCGCGCCCACCGCTTCCAGGGCTTCGCCGCTGGGTCTTGCCCAGGGCGCCCGCACCCAGCCCTTGAAGCTCTCGTCATCCTCGCCGAAATGAGCGGCCAGCGCCTCGAAGCTGGCGATGCCGCGCACGATATTGCCGTCCAGCCGCGCCTTGGCTTCGGCGTAAAGGCCCGCCTGGATTTCGGTCAGCAGCTGCACAGCGCCCTCGATGAAATCCACCCTCGGCTTGACGATGGACTTGACCTTGTCGCCGTCGCGCAGATCGTCGCGCCGCATATAGGTGACATTGCCGCCCGCCGCATCGCGCGGCCCCACTTCGACGATCAGGGGCGCGCCGCGCCGCACCCAGTTCCAGCGCTTTTCCGCCGACTTGATTTTCTTCAGGTCCAGCAGCGCCCGTACCGGCTGGCCGAAGGCATGCATGCCGCAGAGCGCCTTCACCAGATTCTCGCAATAGGCCAGCACCTCGGCGTCTTCCGGCTTGTCGCGCAGCAACGGCACCACCACGATCTGCCTGGGCGCGATGGCGGGCGGCAGGCGCAAACCATCGTCATCGCCATGCGTCATGATCACCCCGCCGATCAGCCGCGTGCTCACGCCCCAACTGGTGGTGTTGCAGAAATCCATGCCGCCGGCATCGTTCTGGAACTTGATGTTCTGCGCTTCGGCGAAATGCGTTCCCAGGAAATGCGAGGTGCCGGCCTGCAGCGCCTTGCCGTCCTGCATCATCGCTTCGATGGAATAGGTGTTCACCGCGCCGGGGAAGCGTTCATTTTCCGGCTTCTCGCCCGCGATCACCGGCATGGCCAGCACGTCCTCGGCAAAGCTGCGATAGACTTCCAGCATCTTCAGGGTTTCTTCCACCGCCTCGTCCGCCGAGGCATGGGCGGTGTGGCCTTCCTGCCAGAGAAATTCCGTGGTGCGCAGGAACAGGCGCGGCCGCATTTCCCAGCGCACCACATTGGCCCACTGGTTGATCAGCATCGGCAGGTCCCGGTAGCTCTTGATCCAGCGGGAAAAGGCGTCGCCGATGATGGTCTCGGAGGTGGGGCGCACCACCAGCGGCTCCTCCAGCTTGGCGTCCGGGTCGGGCACAAGCTTGCCGTCGATATTCTTCAGGCGATGGTGCGTGACCACCGCCATTTCCTTGGCGAAGCCTTCGACATGCTCGGCTTCCTTGGCGATGAAGGAGAGGGGGATGAAAAGCGGGAAATAGCAATTGTCATGGCCGGTGGCCTTGATGCGGCGGTCCAGCTCGGCCTGGATCTGCTCCCACACGCCCCAACCCCAGGGCTTGATGATCATGGCGCCCCTGACCGGGCTGGTCTCCGCCATGTCGGCATCGCGCACCACCGCCTGGTACCAGTCGGCGAATCGGTCACGTGAAACGTTCAGGGCGCGTTGCATTATCAGCTCCAGACCGGGCAAAAAGCGCCAATTGCGCTCGGGATTCCGGCCGGCCTAGAAGTAACCGAAGCGATTTTTAAATCCAAATACCCTATGGTCGCGCCATGCCGAATCCCCCCGCATCTGCCTCCACCCGGCCCTTTGCCGCCTTTGAATGGATGCTGGCGCTGCGCTATCTGCGCGCCAAGCGGCAGGACGGCTATGTTTCGGTGATTTCCGGCTTTTCGCTGGTGGGCATCGCCCTGGGGGTCGCCACGCTGATCATCGTGATGTCGGTGATGGGCGGCTTCCGCAAGGAATTCCTCGCCTCCATCCTGGGCTTTAACGGTCATGTCACGGTCGAGGCCGCCGCCGGGCCGTTGCCCAATTTCGACGCCATTGTCGGCAAGCTCAAATTCGTGCCGGGGGTGACCCGCGCCGCCCCCATCGTGGACGGCCAGGTGATGGCGTCCCAGAACGGCGTCAATACCGGCATCTATGTCCGCGGCATGCGTCCGGAAGATCTCGGCAGCCTCACCGATGTCGCCCGCACCCTGACGCCGGGCGCCCTCAAGGCGTTCGGCGGCGAAGACACGGTGATCATCGGCCAGGGCCTGGCCGAGAAGCTGGGCATCCGCCGCGGCGGCTCGATCACCCTGATCGCGCCCAAGGGCGAGGTAACGGCCTTCGGCACCACGCCCCGCATCAAGACCTATCTGGTGGCGGGCGTCTTCAAGATCGGCAATTCCGCCTATGACACCGGCTTTGTCTTCATGCCCTTGGACGAGGCGCAGCTTTTCTTCAATACCGGCGAGGGCGTCACCGGCATCGAGGTGATGGTGCAGCAGCCGGACAATGACATCGCCATGCTGCCCGATATCGCCAAGGCCGCAGGGCCGGGCGTGCGGCTGGTGCCCTGGCAGGACATCAACAGCGCCTTCTTCGAGGCGGTGCAGGTGGAAAGCAATGTGATGTTCCTGATCCTGACCCTAATCATCCTGGTGGCGGCGCTGAACATCGTTTCCGGCCTGATCATGCTGGTGAAGGACAAGTCGTCCGACATCGCCATCCTGCGCACCATGGGCGCATCGCGCGGCGCCGTGATGCGGGTGTTCCTGATCGCCGGCATGGCCATCGGCGTCACCGGCACGCTGCTGGGCTTTGTGCTGGGGGTGCTGTTCTGCTGGAATATCGAAAGCATCAAGGATGGCCTGTCGCGCCTGACCGGCACGCCCTTGTTCGACCCCACCATCTATTTCCTCTCCAAGATTCCCGCCGACCTCGATCCGGTGCAGGTGGGCAGCGTGGTGGCGATGGCGCTGGGGCTGACCTTCCTGGCGACGCTCTACCCAAGCTGGCGCGCGGCGCGGCTCGATCCGGTCGAGGCGCTGCGCTATGGCTGACGTTCTCATGCTTGAAAATATTTCGCGCCGCTTCAAGGAAGGCGAGGGCCAGCTGGAAGTGTTCAGCGCCCTGAACATGACATTGGCGCCGGGCGAGATCGTGGCGCTGGTCGGCCAGTCGGGCGCGGGCAAATCATCCCTGCTGCATATCGCGGGCCTGCTGGAAGCGCCCAGCAGCGGCGAGATCCATATCGCCGGCGTGGCGGCGTCGCGCCTGCCGGACACCGAACGCACCCGCATCCGCCGCGACACCATCGGTTTTGTCTATCAGGCGCATCATCTGCTGCCGGAATTCGACGCGCTGGAAAATGTGATCCTGCCGCAGATGATCGCGGGCAAGTCGCGGGCCGAGGCGGCGGTGGAAGCCGCGCGCCTGCTGGGCGTGCTGGGGCTGGGCAACCGGCTCAGCCATCGTCCCTCGCAATTGTCGGGCGGCGAACAGCAGCGCGTCGCCATCGCCCGCGCATTGGCCAACAAGCCGCGCATTCTTCTGGCCGATGAGCCCACCGGCAATCTCGATCCGCGCACTGCGGGCGGGGTGTTTGACGCCCTGATCGAGATCGTCCGCGCCGAGGGCCTGGCCGCCCTGATCGCCACCCACAATTTCGAATTGGCGGCGCGGATGGACCGCGCCTTGCTGCTGCACCAGGGCAAGCTGGTAGCGGGCGACCAGCTGGGGCGTTAACCTTTTTCCTGTTTTTGATCTCCTTTTGTTCTTGTGTTTCACATGGAACATAACTAGAACAAACTCCACAAAGAGGGAGAGCGACTATGTGGATCAAGGATGCAGCAGCGGGCGCCGGGCTTATCATTTTCATGGTCTCGTCCTTTGTGCTGGCTAGCGGCGCGCACCTGGTCATGAGCGCCATCTGACTGTTGATAACGGCCCGGAAAGGGGCCGCCCTTGCCGGGCCTTGAGCGATACTGCCGGCCATGGCGGAAACTCAAGATTCTAGAAGTGGGGATCGCAAAATGGCGTCCTTCATTCACCTGCGGGTGAAGAGTGCCTATTCCCTGTTGGAAGGCGCGGTCCGGCCCGACGAGCTGGCCGAGCTGGCGCGGGAAAACGCCATGCCCGCCGTGGCGGTCACCGACACCAACAATCTGTTCGGCGTCTATGAGATCGCCGAGAAACTTACCCAGCGCCAGAAGGAAAGCCGCACCGGCGCGAAAATACCGTTGACCCCCGTGCAGCCCTTCGTCGGCGCGCTGCTGTCGGTGGAACTGGGGCCGGCTTCCACCGCGCCAGGAAAAAGTCAAGCGTCGAAGAAAAAGCCCGCGCATCTGCCGCTGCTGGTGCAGAACGAAAAGGGCTACCAGAACCTCATCAAGCTGCTCAGCGATGCTTATCTGAAAGTTGAACCCGGCGACTGGCCGCATGTCACCGGCGAAAATCTCGCCCTTCATGCCGAAGGTTTGATCGCGCTCACCGGCGGTCCGGGCGGCCCCGTCAACGCCGCGCTGCTGGACGGGCAAACCGGACATGCGGGCGAATTGCTGGACCGGCTTTCCGCCATGTTCGGCAACCGGCTCTATGTCGAGTTGCAGCGCCACGGCCTTCCCGAGGAGCGCGCCACCGAGCCGGGCCTGCTGGAGCTGGCCTATGCCAAACACATTCCCATCGTTGCCACCAATGACGTGCATTTCGGCAGGGCGGCGATGTTCGAGGCCCATGACGCCCTTTTGTGCATCGCCGATGGGGCGTTCGTTTCCCAGGACGACCGCCGCCGCCTGACGCGCGAACACCGCTTCAAGTCGCCGGCGGAAATGACGGCGCAGTTCGCCGACCTGCCCGAAGCCATCGAAAACACCGTCGAGATCGCGCGGCGCTGTTCCTTCCGTCTCAAGAAGCGCGCCCCCATCCTGCCGGTATTCGTGCCGGAATCGGGCCGCAAGCCCGAAGACGAACTGAAAGTGCAGGCGGAAGAAGGCCTGGCGCGGCGGCTGACCGGCCATGCCATGTCGGCCAGCCGCGAAGTCTATGAAGAACGCCTGGCCTATGAGCTGGGCATCATCAACCGCATGGGTTTTCCCGGCTATTTCCTGATCGTCTCCGACTTCATGAAATGGACGCGGGGGCAGGGCATCCCGGTCGGCGTGCGCGGCTCGGGCGCCTCATCGCTTGTGGCCTGGGCGCTCTACATCACCAACCTGGACCCCCTGCAGTTCGGATTGTTCTTCGAACGCTTCCTCAATCCCGAGCGTATCTCGATGCCGGACTTCGACATCGATTTCTGCCAGGAGCGGCGCGACGAGGTCATCCGCTATGTCCGCGACAAATACGGCGCCGACCGCGTCGCCAACATCATCGCGCTGGGTTCGCTCCAGGCCCGCGCCGCGGTGCGCGATGCCGGGCGTGTCTTGCAGATGCCGCTGGGGCTGGTGGACCGCATAGCCAAGCTGATCCCCAATCCGCCGGGCAAGCCGGTGTCGCTGCATGAGGCAATCGACAGCG
>CAIOFO010000078.1 GCA_903857685.1 uncultured Alphaproteobacteria bacterium | reverse complement strand
GGGCGGATTGACGGGTTGATGATGCGGGCGGTGGATATCCTCTATTCCCTGCCGTTCATATTCTTCGTCATCATCCTGATGGTGCTGTTCGACCGCAATTTCATCCTGCTGTTCGTGGCGATCGGCGCGGTGGAATGGCTGACCATGGCGCGCATCGTGCGCGGCCAGACCCTGTCCATCAAGCAGAAGGAATTCATCGAGGCGGCGCGGGCGGGCGGAGTTTCCAGGTTCTCCATCATCCGCCGCCACATCATTCCCAAGGTGGTGGGGCCGGTGGTGGTCTATGTCACCCTGACCGTGCCGGGGGTGATTCTGACTGAAAGTTTCCTGTCCTTCCTGGGGCTGGGCATCCAGGAGCCGCTCACCAGCTGGGGCGTGCTGATCTCGGACGGCGCCAACGAGATGGAAACCGCCCCCTGGATGCTGATTTTCCCGGCCCTGTTCATGGCGGTGACGCTGTTCTGTTTCAATTTCATCGGCGACGGGCTGCGTGATGCCCTCGACCCGAGGGACCGATAGATGCTGCTGTCGGTCCGCGACCTGAATGTGCATTTCCACACGCAGGACGGCGATGTGCAAGCGGTCAAGAATGTCTGCCTGGACATCGCCGAAGGCGAATGCCTGGGCGTGGTGGGCGAAAGCGGTTCGGGCAAGAGCCAGCTGTTCCTGGCCGCCATGGGCCTGCTGGCCGGCAATGGCCGGGCCAGCGGCAGCGTCAAATATCGCGGCGTGGAGATTCTGGGCGCGCCGCAGAAACAGCTCAACACATTGCGCGGCTCGAAGATCACCATGATCTTTCAGGACCCGCTGACCTCGCTGACGCCGCACATGACCATCGGCGACCAGATCACTGAGGCCCTCGCCCTGCACCAGAAGATGCCGCGCGGCGAGGCAAAGGCCCGCGCCCGCGAAATGCTGGACTATGTCCGCATCCCCGAAAGCGCGCGGCGCATGAGCCAGTATCCCCATGAATTGTCGGGCGGCATGCGCCAGCGGGTGATGATCGCCATGGCCACCATCACCGGCCCCGACCTGCTGATCGCCGACGAGCCGACCACCGCCCTGGATGTCACGGTGCAGGCGCAGATCCTGGAAATCCTGAAGCTGCTGAAGCAGGACAAGAAAACCGCCATCGCCCTGATCAGCCATGACATGGGGGTGATCGCGGGCACGGCCGACCAGGTCCAGGTGATGCGCCATGGCGCGGTGGTGGAACAAGGTCCGGTGGACGACATCTTCTATGCCCCCAAGCACGCCTATACCCAGATGCTGCTCGCGGCGGTGCCGCGCGTGGACAAGGGCGCCGCGCCCACCCCCACCCTGACCGGCGACACACTGCTGGATGTAAAGGATCTCAAGGTCAGCTTTCCAATTCCCCAGGGTCCGTTCCGCAAACCCAGGGAGCTGCGGGCAGTGGATGGCGTCAGCTTCAAGCTGCACAAGGGCGAGACGCTGGGCGTGGTGGGCGAATCCGGCTGCGGCAAGTCCACCCTAGCCCGCGCCATCCTGCAGCTTCTGCCGGGCAAGGGCGGCGCCGTGGTGTGGCTGGGCCGCGACCTTTCCCGGGAAACGCGCGAGGAAATCCGGGCGGCACGCAAGGATTTCCAGATCGTGTTCCAGGACCCGCTGGCCAGCCTGGACCCCCGCCAGCCCATCGGCGTTTCGATCGGCGAACCGCTGAAGGCGCTGGTTCCCGGTCTTGGCGCAGACGAAATCCGCGCCAAGGTGCGCGGCATGATGGACAAGGTCGGGCTCGATCCCGGCTGGATCAACCGCTATCCGCACGAATTGTCCGGCGGCCAGAACCAGCGCGTCGGCATTGCCCGCGCCATGATCGTCGAGCCGCGCATGGTGGTCTGCGACGAGGCGGTGAGCGCGCTGGATGTCTCCATCCAGGGCCAGATCGTGGCGCTGCTGCGGGACATCCAGGCCGAAACCGGCTTGTCGCTGATTTTCATCAGCCATGATTTGTCGGTGGTGCGCCAGCTCGCCCACCGGGTGATGGTGCTGTATCTGGGCCGGATCGTGGAGATGGCGGATGCGGCAGAGCTTTATGCCGATCCGCGCCATCCCTATACGCGGGCGCTGCTGTCGGCCGTGCCGGTGCCGGACCCCAGGGCCGAGCGGGCGAAAAAGCGGGTGCTGCTGAGCGGCGACCTGCCCTCGCCGCTGGACCGCAGGGCCCAGCTGACCTTCCTCAAATCCAGGCGGATAGAAGACCCCGATGCGGAGCAATACCGGCCGCAATTGATCGAAGTGGTGCCCGGCCACTTCGTGGCCGAGCACGACTGACTAGGGCTTGGTCACCACATAGCGCACGCCATCGACCG
>CAIOFO010000077.1 GCA_903857685.1 uncultured Alphaproteobacteria bacterium | reverse complement strand
CCGCCTGTTCACGACCGGTATGGGCCGCATCGCCGACTGCATGCACGCCGCCCGTCAGGACTGGCCGCTTTCCCGCCAGGACTTGGTCGAATACATTCGTCCTATCAATTTCGACGAGGAGTACCTGTCGCAGGGGACGAATGATGAGGACTTCGAACGCCGCATGGGCGACCTGGCAAACACGCGTAGCCGCTGGTACGAAGGATAAAGCCCCTGGATTGACCATCACCCGGCAACGGGATTCAAAAAGGCAAGCGGAGCTTGGTTGCCTTTTGTTCGTCCGAAGCATCCCCAACGAATAGTATCGTGACCGATCCGCCGTCCCGCCTGTCGATCGGCGCGCTGGGTGCTGGCGGGCGACGGCTTGACAGTCAAGCGCCGGAAATAAAAATGCGGCAGCACGTTACCCCGCGCTGCCGCAGTCCTGACGGAAACGATCAGAAGTCGTGGCGGATGCCGACCGACACCAGCCTCCCATCCATGCCCGTCTCGTAGGATTTGAGGTTCTCCGAGTCGGTGAAGGAGGCGGAACTGCCGTTGGTCAGTTTCGTCCACGATGCGAACACCGAGGTACGCTTGGAGAACTGATACTCCCCGCCCAGCGTCAAATGGTTGCCGCTCAGGCCGGCGGTGCTGCACGATACGTTACCGTAAAGCGAGCAACTGCCGTTCGCGGAATTGGAGTAGGACAAGCCGGTGCGCCACGGGCCGGTCCACTGCTGCTCCAAGGACACCGCCCAGCGGAAATTCTTGTAGTCCTTGAACTTGCCTGCGGCGGTGGCGCCGGTTTCCTCGTATCTGATCTGGGAAAGGTCCAGCGAGGCCTTGCTGCCCTTCGAATTGTAATAGATCGTGCCGCGGGTCGCGGTGTCGTTGGAGTGTGCATTGGGGTTGGTGTCGTTTTTCAGCGCCGCCGCCGTCAAGCTTCCCGATGCGCCGAAGAAATCCTTGTGGATTTCGTGGGCCAGCCGCAGCGACCAGGGACCCACGTTGTACTTGAGGCCCATCGACCAGAATTCGCGATTCGAGCTCGCGCCGGCAGCCAGGCTTTCCTTGGTGTCCGGCGAATACTGCACGTAGCCCGTGGCCCCGCCCATGTTCGGCGTCTGGTACCAGAGGCCGTTGGGCTGGCGCAGGTGGAAGCTGCCCGTCTTGCCGTCGCCGAATGGCGTCTTGGCGGAGAGGACGTCGCTGTTCGACATGTTGTTGCCGCTGGACAGGCCCATGAAGCGGATCGGGTCGCCCAAGTCCTTGTACACCGTGTCCATGAAGCCCAGCCTGACAGTGCCGAAGGCGCCCTTCAAGCCGACGAAGGATTCGCGCGTGGCGAAGCTGCCGCCGCCCTGGTCGAGGGGGATCGTGCTCTCGATCTGCCAGATCGCGCTCATGCCGCCGCCTAGGTCTTCCGTGCCCTTGAAGCCGAGGCGGGAGTTCGACGCATCGACCGAGTTGCGGCTCTTGGCGTTGAGGCCGGTCGCCGTCTTGGCCAGGGTGCTCAGGCCACCATTGGCGGTGGTCGAGGTTGCCGCCGTCGCGCCGCTGCCGCTCATCACGGTGAATTCGGGATACAGCCGGCCGTAGATGTTGACGCCGCCGACCTTGCTCCCGCCCCCGCCTTCGCCCTCTTCCTGGGCGAACACGGCACCCGACAAGCTCGCGCCCAATGCGCCCGCCACCGCGACAACGATCAGTTTCTTCTTGTGATTAAACATTTATGCTCCTCCTATGGGTAAAACAAAAATAACAACAGTCCGGTAGACGCCGACCCCGCGGTCCTCGCCTTAGCGCATTTCCCCTGGAATAGAGGCAGCCCAATCATTTCCCGGCGCGCGCGTAGGGGCCGAGTTCCTTGACGGCCGTCTCGGCAAAGGAATTGTCCACCGCTTGCCCGGAAGTCACGTTGCCCTGTATCAGCCCCTGTTCCTTGAAGTACTGAAAGTCCTTCTCCAGACTGGCGATATTGACGCGGCCGTTGGGATTGCAGCCGTTCGGCGTGATGACCCGATAAACTTCCGGATCCTTGATCAGGGTATATTCGGTGAGGATCGAAATGACCTCCGTCGCGTTTGCGCCGGCGAGCTTGCCGTCCTTCAGCGCGTCGTTGTAGTCGCGCACGCCGCGCAGGTAGGCGCGCATGAACCGGCGGGCCACATCCGATCGTTCCCGGATGAACATTCCGGAGTAGAGCACCACGGCCAGTTGCTGATTCGGATAAGCCTCGTCGCCGCCGAGGACATTCACCGCCGCCCCGCTTTGCACCGCCTTGGTCGCGGAGGGCTCGGTCGTCAGGGCGGCATCCACCGCCTTGTTCTGCAGCGCCATCACGTGTTGCGGGAATCCCAGGAAGACGCGTTCGACATCCGCGGTCCTGACTCCGCCCTTTTTCAGAATTTCGTTGGTCGTCGAGGTCGCCGCCGTGCCAATGCCGGCGCCGGCCATCTTCATGCCTTTCAGGTCCTTCAGTCCCTTGTACCGGCCGCTGTCGACCAGATCCGTGCGCACCAGTAGCTTCAGGTAGCCGTAGCCGGGCGGCATCGACCCCTTGTCGGCGACGATCTTGATGTTGATGCCGCGCGCGATCGCGTTGAAAAGCCCTGCCGACGGCGATCCGCCGCCCACGTCCAGCTGGCCCACCCCCAGCGGGGCGATCATCTTCGCCGCCGAGTCGAAAGCCGTGAAGCTGACAGCCAGCCCCTCATCGCGGAAATAGTTCTTCTTGTCCGCGAGAAAAAACCCCGCGTCGGCGCTGGAGTTGACGATCCCCACCCGGACAGGCGTCAACTCGCCAGCAACAGCCCCCTTCTGGGGCTGTGCGCCGGCCCATGCGCAAAACAGCGACAGCGTCAATCCAAGCACGGTGATACGCAGATTCTTCATGATCTCCCCCCTTGTAGTTT
>CAIOFO010000076.1 GCA_903857685.1 uncultured Alphaproteobacteria bacterium | reverse complement strand
CGGGCAGGATGCGGTCAATGCCGTGATAGGCCAGCCGCGCCGGTCCCCCGAACATCACCACATCGCCGGAGGCCAGCCGCACGCTCTTGGTGGCGCCGCCTTTCTGCACCCCGCCGATGCGGAACACCGCGTCATCGCCCAGCGACACCGACACCACCGGCGCCGCCAAGGCCGCTTCGTCCTTGTCCTGGTGCAGGCTCATGCGTGCCTCGGCGCGATAGAAATTGACCAGGCAGCATTGCGGCGTCCCGCTTCCGGGATAGGCGGCATCGGCAATCTCCTCCCAGAGCGCCAGCAGGCTTTGGGGAATGGCCGGCCATGGCTTGCCGGTGACCGGATGCTGCAGCTGATAGCGATAGCCCTTGCGGTCCGACATCCAGCCCAGGGGACCAAAATTTGTTTCCTCGACCGAGAAGGGCTTGCCGCTGCCGGGCATTTGCGGGCGATAGAAGGGCGCTTGCGCGATACGCGCCATCATATCGGCCAGCAGCGTTTCCTGCGCCGCGCGGCCCAGCTTTTCGCGCCAGAGCAAGACCCCCGGCGCGACCTGCAACGGCGCCGCTACCACTGATAGGGGCTGCGCGTCGGCGTGGAAAATATGCCGCCATGGCTGTCCGCCAGTCCGCGCGCCGCCAGCCAGGACACGAGTTTTTCGGGCGCATAGCCAGCGGTGATCCATTCCGCCAGTGGCGCGCCGCGTGTCTCTTCGCGGGCGAAATCCAGAAAGGGCCGCAGCCAGCGCTGCCGCTGCTTGGGAAAATGCAGATAGGGAAAACGCGCATATTGCGCCGCCGCCGCATCATAGGCGCCCCAGCCGCCGCGATGGATCAGATACAGCGCCGCCGCGAAGCTGGTGCGGTCCTGGCCGCCCGAGCATTTGAGCATGAAGGGCCGCGGCGCCTGGTCGAAGGCGGCGATCAGCTGCACCAGCATGGCGCGGGTGGGCAGCTTGCGGGAATCCAGCATCGCGTCGAAATGGGCGATGCCGCGCTTCTCGGCCGCCGCGGTTTCGTTTTTCCACCAGGACAGGTCGTCATTGCGGCCGCGCAGATTGATCACCGCCTTGATGCCGCGCCGTTCCAGGAAGGGACCCACGCCGCCGGCCCAGGCCTGGGCGGCGCGCGCCGCGTCCCCCGGCACCACCCAGTGGAAATTGTAGAGAATATCGCCCAGATCGCGCATAAGCTGGCTTATAGCCCGCCGCCGGTTCAGGACAAATGCGGGCAGGACAAAACCGGGGGAGGCCCAAGATGCGCATCGCCAAAGCCACCTTGATGAGCCGTTGGGGCTGGTGCACCGGACTGGCGCTCGGCGTCTTCGCCATTCTGTTGGCGCTGGATCTGCGGCTGAAGGCGCTGACCGGCGTGAGCACCGCCGATCTTGCCTCCTTCTCCAGCCCGCTCCAGTTTCGCGCCGCCTTTATTGCCTGGAACGCGCAGCCCAATGCGATCCGGGCCGGTTTCGACCTCGGCTTCGATTACCTCCTGATGCCGCTTTACGCCGCCAGCTTTTTCTATTCCGGCATTATCGCGGCGGAAGGCCTTGCGCCCAGGCCGGGCCTGCTGCGGCGGATCATCCTGATGGCGGCGATGGCGCCGCTGGTGGGCGCGGCCGCCGATGCCGCTGAAAACGCGTTGCAGATCACCATGCTGCTGTCGGGCGTCACCGACACGCTGGTGTTTCTGTCCTCATCCGCCAGCAATGTGAAAAACCTGGCGCTGCTGATCGGGCTGGCTCTGCTGCTGGGCGCGATTGTCGCCCGGGTCCAGCAGCGCCGGATGAGCCGCGGCCCCGGCAATTCGGGGCCAAAAACCCCCGGTCTCTCCTAGTCCTTGACCCCCCTTGCCTTTTGCGTATATTGCGCGGCTCTCTGGCAGGGGCTCTTTGCCGGAAAACATATTATTTTCAAGGAATTAGACCATGTACGCGGTCGTCCGCACTGGCGGAAAACAGTATAAAGTGACCAAGGATCAGGTCCTGACGGTGGAAAGCCTTGCCGGCGATGTCGGCTCCAAGCTCACTTTGTCGGAAGTCTTGATGCTGGGCGGCGATGCCCCCAAGCTGGGTGCGCCGCTGGTCAAGGGCGCCTCCATCGCCTGCGAAATCGTCGAGCACGGCCAGGGCGAAAAGGTCATCGCCTTCAAGAAAAAGCGCCGCAAGAACACGCACCGCAAGCGCGGCCATCGCCAGCACTTCACCAAGCTGAAGGTGCTGGACATCGTCGCCGGTTGATTTTCGGATTCAAGGCTTAAGGACTTAGTCGTATGGCACACAAGAAAGCAGGCGGTTCCTCCCGCAACGGTCGCGACAGCAACCCCAAGATGCTGGGCGTCAAGCTGTTCGGCGGCGAGGTCGTGGCCGGCGGCAATGTGATCGTGCGCCAGCGCGGCACCAAGTTCCATGCGGGCGAAGGCGTCGGCATGGGCAAGGACCATACGCTGTTCGCGCTTCGCGGCGGCAATGTCGCGTTCAAGTCGGGCTTCAAGCGCCGCACCTACGTGTCCGTGGTTGCGCAAGCTCCGGCGAAGACTGCAGCGGAATAAGGCGGCTGAAGACATAGGCCGCCAAGAAATTGGCGGCCCATTATGCGAGGGAGATGGTCCGCCATCTCCCTTTTTTGTTCCTCGCGTGAAAGAGAGCGGGGAATGCCATGTGTATCTTGGAGAGTGACAGATTGATCCTGCGGCCGCCCAGGCCGTCGGATATTCCGGCAATGACGGTCTGGCTCAGCGACTATGATGTGG
This sequence comes from uncultured Alphaproteobacteria bacterium, assembly GCA_903857685.1. GTDB lineage: Bacteria > Pseudomonadota > Alphaproteobacteria > Micropepsales > Micropepsaceae > Rhizomicrobium. The sequence continues at coordinate 3,276 of CAIOFO010000076.1, read as the reverse complement.
CCAAGATGACGGCGCGCGTGCCGCATCCTTACGATGAAGAAGATGCCGAGGATTTCATTGCCGGCATTGGCGCCGTGGACCGCCATGTCTTCGCCATCCAGCGCAAGGCGGACGGCCTCTTCATGGGCTGCACCGGCCTGGCGCGCGACGGCGATTTCGAGCTGGGCTATTGGCTGGGCAAGCCTTTCTGGGGCATGGGCTATGCCACCGAAGCGGCGCGGCGGCTGATCGGCTTTGCCTTTGAAATGCTGGATCAGAGCCAGGTCACGGCCGGCTGGTATCACGACAATCCGGCCTCGGGCCATGTTCTGGCCAAGCTGGGCGCGCGCCACAATGGCTCGAAAATGCGCGATTGCGCCGCCCGGGGCAGGGCGGTGTTGTGCCACGACATGCTGTTGACGCGGGCCGATTTCCTGCGAAAACAGGCCGCCTAGGAGCGTCGGCCCGGAAAAGTGTGGCATCACGGTTTTCCGTAGGCCGCGCGACCAAGTTTAAAGGTAATAAACGATGCGTTTTCTCGATGTCGCCAAGGTCTATGCGTCCAGCGGTGCTGGCGGCAATGGCTGCATTGCGTTCCGGCGGGAAAAATTCATCGAATATGGCGGTCCCTATGGCGGCGATGGCGGCAAGGGCGGCGACGTCTGGGCCGAGGCGGTGGAAAATCTCAATACCCTGATCGACTACCGCTTCCAGCAGCATGTGAAGGCCAAGAGCGGCGAGGGCGGCAAGGGCAAGGTGATGACCGGGGCCAATGGCGCCGATGCGATCATGAAGGTCCCGGTCGGCACCCAGATCTACGAAGAAGACGGCGAAAGTCTGATCGCCGACCTCGCCGTCAACGGCCAGCGGGTCAAGCTGCTGCGCGGCGGCAATGGCGGCTTCGGCAACGCGCATTTCAAAAGCGCCACCAACCAGGCGCCCAACTTCGCCAATCCCGGCCAGCCGCTGGAAGAAAAGATTTTCATCCTCAAGCTGAAACTGATCGCCGATGCCGGGCTGATCGGCATGCCCAATGCCGGCAAGTCCACCTTTGTCGCCAGGGTCTCGGCGGCGCGGCCCAAGATCGCCGATTATCCCTTCACCACCCTGGAACCCCAGCTGGGCGTGGTGAAGATCGATGATTCCGATTTCGTCATCGCCGACCTGCCGGGCCTGATCGAAGGCGCCCATGAAGGCGTCGGCCTGGGCGACCGCTTTCTCGGCCATGCCGAGCGCTGCGGCGCGATCCTGCACCTGGTGGACGGCACGGGAACCGCCGGCGCCATCGCCAGGAATTACAAGGTCATCCGCGGCGAGCTGGAAGCCTATGGTCACGGCCTGGGCGAAAAATTCGAAATCGTGGCGCTCAACAAATGTGACGCCATCCCCGCCGACGAACTGGCGAAGAAAAAAGCCGCGCTGGAAAAAGCCAGCGGCAGCAAGGTCTATCTTCTCTCCGGCGTTTCCGGCCGCGGCGTCAATGACGTGCTGCGCGCCATGGCGGCGCAGATCCGCCGCCGCCGCGCCGAACGCGCCGAAGAAAAGGAATTGCGCCAGCCCAAAGTGGCGCGCATCCCCGCCACCCGCGCAGGCCGCCAGTCGGTGAATTTCAAGGCGCCCGTGGTGCCCGCCGAAACGCTCAAGAGCGTGCAGGCCTATGAAAATCTGAAAGTCGCGGAGGCGAAAGCCGCCGAGCGAAAGGCTCTGGCCAAGGTGAAGCCTGCGCCCCAGGCCAGGATTCAGACGGCAAAAGCCGCTGTGAAAAAATCCGTCAAAGGCCCCGCCAAGACCGCGCCAAAGCCAAAAGAAAAACCCAAGCCCAAAGCTCCTCCCCGCCCCAAAAGCGGCTGGGCCAGGGCCAAGCCCCGCAGTGTCAGCAAGACGCGCAAAAGGGCAGGGCAGACCAAGAAGAAGTCGCGGCGATGAGCAGCATCTTTTCCAATTCCAAAAGGATCGTGGTCAAGGTCGGCTCGGCCCTGCTGGTGGACGGCGTCTCGGGCGAACTGCGCCGTGACTGGCTGATCTCGCTTTGCGCCGACGTCGCGGCCTTAAAGCGCGAGGGCAAGCAGGTCATCCTGGTTTCATCCGGCGCCATCGCGCTGGGCCGCCGGGCGCTGGGGCTGAAGGCGGGCGCCTTGCGCCTGGAGGAAAGCCAGGCCGCCGCCGCCGCCGGCCAGGTTCGCCTGGCCGAGGCTTATGCCGACATCTTCGCGGGCGAAAGCATTGTGGCGGCGCAGATATTGCTGACCCTGGGCGATACCGAAGAACGCCGCCGCTATCTCAATGCCCGCGCCACGCTGGGTACCTTGCTGGAGCTGAATGCGGTGCCGGTGATCAATGAAAATGACACGGTGGCCACCGCCGAGATCAAGTTCGGCGACAATGACCGGCTGGGCGCGCGCGTCGCCTCCATGATGGGCGCCGACCAGCTGGTTCTGCTCTCCGATGTGGACGGGCTTTATACCGCCGATCCCAGCCGCGATTCCGCCGCCGCGCATATTCCCGAAGTGGCCAGCATCACTCCCGAGATCGAGGCCATGGCCACCGGCTCGGTGTCGGGGTTTGGCCGCGGCGGCATGGCCTCCAAGCTGATCGCGGCGCGCATCGCCACCGGTGCGGGTTGTGACGTCATCATCGCCCGGGGCGAGAGCCTCAGCCCGCTTGCGCAAATCGCGGGTGGCGCGCGCCACACGATTTTCCGCGCCAGCATGACGCCCGCCGCGGCGCGCAAGCGCTGGATCGCCGGCGTGCTGCAGCCCCAGGGGGTGCTGATGATCGACGAGGGCGCGGTCAAGGCCCTGACCGAAGGCAAGAGCCTGCTGCCCGCCGGCATTCGCCAGATTGACGGCCGCTTTGAGCGCGGTGACGCCGTGCTGGTCAAGGACCGGGAGGGGCGCGAAATCGCCCGTGGATTGGCGGCCTATAATGCCTCCGACGCGGAGCGGATCGCCGGCAAACGCACCGTCGAAATCGAGGCCATTCTGGGCTATCGTGGCCGGGACGAAATGATCCATCGCGACGATCTGGCGCTGACGGTGAAGGCATGACGGTCCATACCACAGACACTGCGCTAGCCGCAGAAATGCTGGCCATCGGCGCAGCGGCGCGGGACGCGGCGCGCGCCTTGCGCGGAGCCAGCGACGCGGTCAAGACAAAAGCATTGCTGGCGGCCGCCGCGGCAATCCGCGCCCGCAAAGCCGAAATCCTGGCCGCCAATGCCAGGGACATCGAAGCCGCCAAGGCCGGCGGCATGGCCGTTTCGCTGCTCGATCGCCTGGCGCTGACCGAGGCGCGGAT
>CAIOFO010000075.1 GCA_903857685.1 uncultured Alphaproteobacteria bacterium | reverse complement strand
CGAACAGCGGCATCTTGTGCAGCGTCATGCCCGGGGCGCGCATGTTGAAGATGGTGGTGATGAAGTTGATGGCGCCCAGGATCGAGGAGGCGCCCGCGATGTGCAGCGAAAAGATGGCGAAGTCCATCGCCGGTCCCGGCGAGCCATAGGTCGAAAGCGGCGCATAGAGCGTCCAGCCGCCGCCCACGCCGATGCCGCCCGAGTCGCCGTCGACAAACATGGACATGACCAGGAAGAGGAAGCTGAAGGGCAGCAGCCAGAAGGAGATGTTGTTCATGCGCGGGAAGGCCATGTCCGGCGCGCCGATCATCAGCGGCACCAGCCAGTTGCCGAAACCGCCGATCATGGCGGGCATGATCATGAAGAACACCATGATCAGGCCGTGGCCCGTCACGAAGACGTTGAAGGTATGCGGCTCCTTGAAGATCTGCAGGCCGGGATACATCAGTTCGGCGCGCATCATCATCGAGAAGAAGCCGCCGATCAGGCCCGCCACGATGGCGAAGATCAGGTACATCGTTCCGATGTCTTTATGATTGGTCGAATAGACATAGCGCCGCCAGCCGGTGGGATGGTGGGCATGATCCCCGCCGTGATCGTGGGTCGGGTGCGCGTCGAAAGCTACATCGGTCATGGCGGGTTGTCCTATTTCGCGGCGACGCGGGTGGGTTCGTCGAGAGCGGCGAATTTCTTTTTCGAGGCGGCGAGCCAGGCGGCATAGTCCGCGTCGCTCACAACCTTCACCTCGATCGGCATGAAGGCATGGCGGGCGCCGCACAGTTCGGAGCACTCGCCGTAATAGGTGCCGATCGCGGCGGCCTTGAACCAGGTGTGGTTGAGGCGGCCGGGCACGGCATCCATTTTCACGCCGAACTGGGGAATGGCCCAGCTATGGATGACGTCGGCGCCGGTGGTCTCGATCTCGATCACCTTGTTGACCGGAACCTCGACGATATTGTCCACGCCCAAAAGGCGCGGCTCGCCCTTCTTGACGTCGTCGGCGTCGGACAGGCCCAGGCTGTCATAGGAGAAGCCGGCATCGGCGCCGGGATATTCATAGGTCCAGAACCACTGCTTGCCGATCGCCTTGATGTGGACATCGGGGGTCGGGATCTCCGCTTCATAATAAAGCAGCTTGAAGGAGGGGATGGCGACCACCACCAGGATGATGACCGGGATCAGGGTCCAGGCCACTTCCAGGAGGGTGTTGTGATGCACCTTGGAGGGCACCGGGTTGGCCGAGGCGCGAAACTTGATGACGATCCAGATCAGCAGCGCCAGCACGAAGAGGCAGACCGCGACGATGATGTACAAGAGTTCGCGGTGGAAAGACTCGATCTGCTCCATCACCGGCGAGGCGGCGGGCTGGAAGCCGGTCTGCCAGTTGTAGGGCAGCGCCATGGCCGAACCGGCGGCAACGGCCACCATCAGGGCGACCAGAGCGGCACCGATCCCGAATTTCCTGACGTTCATGCGACGACCTCGTAAAAGCCTGGACCGGGGTGAAAATCCCCGCGTGTTTCAGATTCTTGCGAGGGATTTAGAGGGGTTAAGCCCTTAAAGTCATTGCGACCTTATGGCACGGTCCATTGCCGGGGCGTAACGCGGGCGCAAGCCGCGACGAAAAACCGGCCCCAGCCTTGCCGGACGGCCTTGTCCGCACGATATGTATATGCCGCGGCGGGGCTTTTTGCCGCGATTTTCAGGAGCACGCCATGGCCGACACAGACCTGTTCTTTTCCCGCACCGGCATGGACCGGGGCAAAGTCCAGGAGACTGTGGACGGGGCGCTGAAGGGCGCCGACGACGGGGAACTGTTCCTGGAATACAGCCAGAGCGAATCGTTCGCCTTCGACGATGGCCGGCTGAAAGCCGCCACGTTCGACACCAGCCAGGGCTTCGGCCTGCGCTCGGTGGCCGGGGAAGCCACCGGTTATGCCCATGCCACGGAACTTTCCGAGGACGCCATCGCCCGGGCCGCCCGCACGGTGCGCGCGGTGTCGGCCGGCCATTCCGGCACGGTCGCCGCCGGCCCGGCCCGTTCCAATGTGAAGCTCTATACCGACCTCGATCCGCTTGAGACGGCGGGCTTCGAGAAGAAAGTGAAGCTGCTGGAAGAGATCAACGCCTATGCGCGGGGCAAGGACAGCCGGGTGCACCAGGTTTCGGCTTCGCTGTCGGGCGAATGGCAGCATGTCGAGATCATGCGCGCGGGCGGCGAGCATTACACCGACACCCGCCCCCTCGTCCGCATCAATGTCCAGGTGGTGGTGGAGCAGAATGGCCGCCAGGAATCCGGCAGCTATGGCGGCGGCGGCCGTAGCGGCTATGACACCTTTATAGATGCGAAATACTGGCGCGCGGCGGTGGACGAAGCGCTGCGCCAGGCGCTGGCCAATCTGGAATCCGTGCCCGCGCCCGCCGGCGAGATGACGGTGGTGCTGGGACCGGGCTGGCCGGGCATTCTGCTGCACGAAGCCATCGGCCATGGGCTGGAAGGCGATTTCAACCGCAAGAAGACTTCGGCCTTCGCCGGGCTGCTGGGCCAGCGCGTCGCCGCGCCGGGCGTGACGGTGGTGGATGACGGCACGATTGACGGACGGCGCGGCTCGCTTTCGATCGACGATGAAGGCACGCCGACATCACGCACCGTGCTGATCGAGGACGGAATCCTCAAGGGCTATATGCAGGACCGGCAGAATGCCCGGCTGATGGGCTTGGCGCCCACCGGCAATGGCCGGCGGCTGAGTTATTCCTCGCCCGTGATGCCGCGCATGACCAACACCTACATGCTGGGCGGCAAGGCGGACCCCAAGGAAATCCTGGAAAGCGTCAAGAACGGAATCTATGCGGTGAATTTCGGCGGCGGCCAGGTGGACATCACCAACGGCAAGTTCGTCTTCAGCTGCACCGAAGCCTACAAGATCGAGAACGGCAAGCTGGGCGCCGCGATCAAGGGCGCGACGCTGATCGGTTCCGGCCCCGAATGCCTTACCCGCGTCGGCATGGTCGGCAGCGACATGAAACTGGATACGGGCGTCGGCACCTGCGGCAAGAACGGCCAGAGCGTGCCGGTGGGCGTGGGCCAGCCGACCATCCGGCTGGATGGTCTGACGGTGGGCGGTACGGCGGCGGCTTAGCTTTTGTTTGCGAGCTTTGCGAGCTTACAAAAGCTTGCCCTGGCGACCGAAGGGAGCGGTGATGGCGAAATACTGGTTCCGGCAGAAAAGTTTCGGCTATGGCGCCACGCCCAATACCTGGCAGGGCTGGACCCTGACGCTGGGGAGCGTGGCGCTGGTCTTCGCGGTGGTGGTCGAAGCCAAGCAGATTCCGGATCGCCGCACCGCCACCCTGGTGGCGCTGTCGGGCGTTGCCATCATCGCCGTCGCCATGTCCTATATCGCCTGGCTGAAGACCGAGGGCGGCTGGAGATGGCGCAGCGGCAAGGATGACTGAGCTGATCTTCAAGATCGTGCCGCGCACCGAATGGGAAAGCGTTGGCGCGGAATATCACGGCTCGGCGCACGACAAGGCCGACGGCTTTCTGCATTTCTCCACCGCACCGCAATTGCCCGAAACGCTGCGGCGTTATTATGCCGGGCAGACGGACTTGATGCTGGTGGCGGTGGATGCGGCGGCGCTGGGCGCGGCGCTCAAATGGGAGCATTCGCCTTCGCGGGGTGAAGACTTTCCGCATCTTTACGGCGCTTTGCCCACAAGCGCAGTTATCTGGGCAAAGCCGGTCACGGACGCTATCGTGGCGCCATGATCGTCCTCAAAGGCAAGACCCATAATCTGGGCGACGGTTTCACCGTCACACGGTTGCTGCCCGACATCCGGATGCGCAGCGTCGGGCCGTTCCTGTTCTTCGATTATTTCGGGCCTGTGGAGTTTCCGCCGGGCAAGGGCATTGACGTGCGGCCGCATCCGCATATCGGGCTGGCCACCGTCACCTATTTGTTCGAAGGCTCGCAGATGCACCGCGACACGCTGGGCTCGGTGCAGGAGATCCGGCCGGGCGACATCAACTGGATGACTGCCGGGCGCGGCATCGCCCATTCCGAGCGCACCGGCGATGTCGAGCGCGCCAGGGTCCACAAGCTGCACGGCATCCAGACCTGGGTGGGACTGCCCATGTCCGACGAGGAAGCCGCGCCGTATTTCCAGCATTTCGGCGCCGCGGAGTTGCCGCTGAAGAACGACAAGGATGTCGAGATCCGCGTCATGGTGGGCAGCGCCTTCGGCCTGTCCTCGCCGGTGCAGACATTCTCGCCGATCTTCTATGCCGACCTCTATTTCGGCATCGGCGGCTCGTTTCTCTATACCACCGAGCATGAAGAGCGCGCCTTCCTGGTCATCGAGGGCGAGATCCAGACCGGCTATGACATCCAGGGCGTGGTCAGCTATGGCCCCGGCACCATGGTGATCCTGAACCCCGGCCAGGAGATCGCCCTCTATACCGACTATCCCGCCCGGCTGATCCTGTTCGGCGGCGCCCCGCTGGACGGGCCGCGCCACATCTGGTGGAATTTCGTGTCTTCCTCGAAAGAGCGTATCGAGCGCGCCAAGCAGGAATGGAAGGACGGCGTCTTCGGGCTGATCCCGGGCGACGACAAGGAATTCATTCCCCTGCCTGAAGACAGGAAGATTGAGGATAAAAAATGAAAGCCACGCTCGTTCTTCTGGCCGGGATCGTGATCCTGGCATTCGGCACCCTGTTCACGCTGCAGGGCGCGGGCATCGTGCACTGGCCGCCGGAAAGCTTCATGATCAATCAGCGCGACTGGATCGAGCGCGGCGTGGTGGTGATATTGATTGGGCTGGCGCTGATCCTGGCGTCGTGGCGCATCAGAAAAGACAATGGGGGCGTTCGATGAAATACAACCGGCTGGGCCGCACCGGCCTTTACGTCTCGGAAATCTGCTTCGGCACCATGACCTTTTCCGACGGCAGCTGGTTCGGCGGCGTCATCGGCGCCCAGGGCCAGAAGGAAGCCACCGCGCTGATCGAAAAAAGCCTGGCGGCCGGCGTCAATTTCATCGACACGGCGGATGTCTATTCCAGCGGCGTGTCGGAAACCATCACCGGCCAGGCGATCCGAGACCTGGGCGTGCCGCGCAGCGAGATTGTGCTGGCGACCAAGGTGTTCGGCCGCATGGGCAAGGGCGCCAATGACGCGGGCGCGTCGCGCGGCCATATCATGGACGGCGTGGCGCGCAGCCTGGACCGTCTGAAGATGGATCACATCGACCTTTACCAGATTCACGGCACCGACATCATCACCCCGGTGGAGGAAACCATGGGGGCGCTGAACGATCTGGTGCGCCAGGGCATGGTGCGTTACATCGGCGTTTCCAACTGGACGGCGTGGCGGCTGGCCAAGGCCAACGGCATTGCCGACAAGCATGGCTGGAACCGCATCGAGAGTTTGCAGGCCTATTATTCCGTGGCGGGGCGTGACCTGGAACGCGAACTGGTGCCGCTGCTGCAGGAAGAACAGATCGCCTGCCTGGTGTGGAGTCCGCTGGCGGGCGGCTACTTGTCCGGAAAATTCAGTCCCGGTGGCGACGCGGAGGCCGAGGGCCGCCGCAAGAGCTTTGATTTCCCGCCGCTCGACAAGGCCAAGGCCGATGCGCTGGTCGCCGCGATGCGGCCGATGGCGAAGGCGCATGGCAGTTCGGTGGCGCGGGTGGCGCTGGCCTATGTCCTGGCCAAGCCCTGGGTCACGAGCGTGATCATCGGCGCGCGCACCATGGCGCATCTGGACGACAATCTGGAAGTGGCGAAATTGAAACTGGATGCCGCCGAAATTGCAAAGCTGGACGAGCTTTCCGCGCTGACGCCCGAATATCCCGGCTGGATGCTGGAGCGGCAGGGCGCGACGCGGCTGCCGCCGCAGGGCTGACAGCCCCATTACCAAAGCCTCATGACACGATGCTTGCCGCCTGTTCACCGGCGAGCCGCCGGAACCGCGCGCCCCGCGATGCGTTCCACGCTATGAGCCTGGAGGCCGGCCATGCGAAATACCCTTCTGTTTTGCGGCGCTCTGGCACTGGCCGGTATTGCGGTCGAACATGGAACCGCGCAGGCCGATCCGCTGCAATCCGCCTCGCCGGAACTGGTGCAGCCCGATCCCAAGCCGAATGCCAGCCGCGATTTTTCGCCCATCCTTGCCAATGGCGGCTCGGCCGATGCGGGCCATGCGCTGAACACCGCGTCCGCGGCGCCGGTGCAGCAGCCTGCCGCATCCCGGGCGGTCCTGCCCCCGTCCGTCTATGCCGCGTCCACCATCCGGCAATTCCTGCCTTTTTGCGGCAAGGACCAGGGCGGCTGCGCCGATGAAGTCGGCATGGCGCTGAATGACAAGATGGTGATGGACGGCACCGCCAGCATCTGCCTGCCGGGACCGGACTATGCCGGGGCGGCGATCGCCTGGCTGAAGGCGCATCCGGAAGTCGCGGCCATGCCGACCGAGGATGGAATCTACCTGGCGCTGCGGAAGGTCTATGCCTGTGGGTGAGCCGCGGCGCGCGGTCAGAGAAAATTGTATTCCGTGAACAATGGCGTGAGGTCCCTGCCCCAGACGCCATGGTAATTCTTCAGCATTTCCTCGGCGCGGGTGTAGCCGCGTGAGACAAGTTCGCGCAAGGGATTCAAATAACCTTCCTCGCTCATGCCGCCGGCATCCAGCGCGGCGCGGCGCCTCAGGCCCGCCGCCGAAATCTCCAGCATGCGGTGCGCCAGCTCATGCACCGTGGCCTTGCGGAACGGCACCTTGAAGCCCTGCTTGCCGACGCCGTCGCGCAAAGCCTGGCGTTCTTCCGCCGTCCAGTCCTTGACCAGGTCCCAGCAGGCGTCCAGCGCCACGCTGTCATAGAGCAGGCCCACCCACAGCGCGGGCATGCCGCAGATGCGCCGCCATAGGCCGCCATCGGTGCCGCGCATTTCCAGGAACGACTTCAGCCGCACTTCGGGGAAGATGGTGGTGAGATGATCGGCCCAGTCGCTCATCATCGGCGTCAGATGGGCGACCTCGGGAATCTTGCGCGCCAGGAAATCGCGGAAGCTCTTGCCCGCCACGTCGATATACTTGCCGTCGCGATAGACGAAATACATCGGCACATCGAGGGCGTAATCCACGTAACGCTCAAAGCTCATGCCGTCATCGAACACCCAGGGCAGCATGCCGGCGCGGGCATTGTCCACGTCGGTCCAGATCTGGGCGCGATAGGAGAGAAAACCGCTGGGACGGCCTTCGCGGAAGGGCGAGTTGGCGAACAGGGCAGTGGTGATGGGCTGCAGCGCCAGGCCGACGCGGAATTTCTTGACCATGTCGGCTTCGGATTCGAAATCCAGATTCACCTGCACGGTGCAGGTGCGGAACATCATGTCCAGGCCATAGCCGCCCACCTTTGGCATGTAGCGGCGCATGATGCCGTAACGGCCCTTGGGCATCACCGGCACTTCCTCCAGCGTCCAGCTGGGCGCAAAGCCGAAGCCCAGCACGCCGACGCCGATCTCGCTGGCCACTTCGCGGGTCTGTTCCAGATGCGTGTTGGTCTCGGCGCAGGTCTCGTGGATGGTCTTCACCGCCGCGCCGGAAAGTTCGAACTGGCCGCCCGGCTCCAGGCTCAGCGAAGCGCCGTCATCCTGGGTCAGGCCGATGATGTTGCCGCCCTCGGTGACCGGGCGCCAGCCGAAGCGCTGCATGCCTTCCAGCAGCTGGCGGATGCCGGGCTTGCCCTCATAGGCGACGGGCTTGTGGGTCTTGAGGTCGTAGACGAATTTTTCGTGCTCGGTGCCGATGCGCCATTGTTCGCGCGGGCGTGAGCCTTTCGACAAATGCCGCACCAGATCGTCGCGGCTCTCGATCGGACCGCCGGCGGACTGCGGAATGGACATGGCGGGACGGCTCTCGTGGCGCTTTGTTCGATTGGGGGCTGGCGCCCCCGGGGGCGTACTTAGGCACGGCCCCGAACCTAAGCAAGGCGGTTCCCCGTTTATTTTCGTGTTGACTTATTTAAGTGATTATGCAAATATACTTTCATGAACGGTTTGTCGGCCCTTTCTGATCCCACCCGCCAGCGCATCGTCGAGATGCTGGCCGGCGGCGCGCTGTCGTCGGGAGAGATCGCCGGCCGCTTTGACCTCAGCGCCCCGGCCGTATCGCAGCATCTCAAGACCCTGCGCGGGGCGAAACTGGTCAGCGTGCGGGCCGACAAGCAGCGGCGGATCTATGAACTGAACCCCGAAGGGGTGAAGGAGCTGGCCGACTGGATCGCCCGCATCCGCGCCTTCTGGAATCCCCGGCTGGATGCGCTGGAAGAAGCCTTGAAAAAAGACCAATCGTGAAAGGATGATGTGATGGACCAGTTCGCAAACAAGCTTGACGACCATACAATCCAGTTCGTGCGTATCCTGCCGGGGCCGATCGAGAAGATCTGGTCCTACCTGGCCGACAGCGACAAGCGCGGTGAATGGTTCGCCAAGGGCGAACTGCCGGACAAGGTGGGTGAGCCCTTCGAGCTGCGCTTCAAGCATTCCGAATTGTCGCCCCATTCAGCGCCGCCGCCCGAGCGCATGAAGGAAGTGGACGCCAAGGGACACAGCGCCACCAATATCCTTCTGAAGAAAGAGCCGCCGCATCTGCTGACCTTCACCTTCGGCCCTTCAACCCGTGACCATGCGGAGCGCTCGGAAGTGGAATTCCGCCTGAGCCAGGAAGGCGATCCCAAGGACAACAAGGTGCGCCTCACCCTCACCCACAGCAAAATCCCGGATGCGGAGTATCGCACCAATGTTACCGGCGGCTGGCACAGCCACCTGGCCGTGCTGCAATGCCGCGCCGAGGGCAAGGTGCCGCCCGCATTCTGGGATGTGTGGCGGCAGAGCCAGAGCGTCTACGAAAAGCAGTAAGCGCGCGCCTTATGTCCGGCCCATCATATGGATGGGTTGGAAGCAGCCCAGGATCAGGCGCCTCGCATCGAAGGGCGGCTCTCCGGCGCTGTCGAAGCGCGGGTCCTAGTGCATTTTCTTCTCGGCGGCGGCGAAGCTTTCCTTGTCGGGCCAGACCTGCCAGGTGAAGACGATTTTCTCGCCCGGCTGGGCGGCGACGGCGCGGCGGAAGTCGGTCTGCTTGCCGTCGGGAACGAAATCCTCCCAGCTTTCGACGATCTCCAGGCAGCCATGATCCTTGAAAATTTTCGTGCCGTTCTCGGCCCACCTGCGATAGGCATCCATCTTGTCCCCCGGGAACGGGAATGACTAGGCCGCAGACATACATGGTGTGTCCTCCTTCTTTATTTCCAATCCCCGCTGACCGATTGCCAGATCGCCAGCGCCGCCAGCGCGGCGGTGTCGGCGCGCAGGATGCGCGGGCCCAGCGTCACGGGCGTGACGAACGGCAGTGCGCGCAGTCTTTCGCGCTCGGCCGGATCGAAGCCGCCTTCCGGGCCGGTGAGGATGGCGGCGGGGCCGGGCTTTGCCGCTTGCGCCAACGCCAACGCGTCACAAGCCGTCGCTGTTGCTCCGGCTTCATCGCAGAAATAGAGGCGGCGTTCCGGCGGCCAGGCCGCCAGCAATTTTTCCAGCGTCACGGCGGGACGGATTTCGGGCACCGACAGGCGGCCCGACTGTTCCGCCGCCTCGATGGCGTTGGCGGCCATGCGCTCGTCATTGATGCGCCCGACAATGGTTCGCCGCGTCATCACCGGCTGCAGCAGGCAGACACCCAGCTCGGTGGCTTTCTGGGTGAGATAATCGGATGGCGTTTTCTTGACCGGCGCAAACACCAGCCAGAGGTCGGGCACGCCCGCCTGGGGCGCGGTCTGTTTCAAGCAGCTGAGCGTGACGCCGCGCTTGCCCGCCGTGCCGATCTCGGCCAGCCATTCGCCGTGCCGGCCATTGAACAGCGAAACCCGCATGCCAGGCTTGGCCCGCATCACATGCAGCAGATAATGCGCCTGGGCGTCATCGGCGGGAACCGAAGCGCCCGCGCCCAGATCGGCGGTCACGTAAAGCCGCAGCTTGCCGCCCGCTTCCGTTATTTCGCCGGTTGTTTCGAAGTCTTTTGGCATGCCACACTTCACCCCGCATGAACCGCCCCGCGCAAGCCCCCGCCGACGCTGTTGCCGCCCATTGGTTCATGGCCCTGCCGCCGCGCCTGAAGCCATGGGCGCAGCTAATGCGGCTGGACCGTCCCATCGGCGGCTGGCTGCTGTTCTGGCCCAGCCTGTTCGGGCTGGTGCTGGGGGCGATGGCCGACGAGCGGCTCTTCACCGAGTGGCGCGACTTCTATTATGTGCTGCTGTTCGGCATCGGCACCATCGTGATGCGCGGCGCGGGCTGCGCCTTCAACGATATCGTGGACCGCAAATACGACGCCCAGGTGGCGCGCACCCGCGGCCGGCCGATTCCCTCGGGCGCCATCAGCGTGCGCGCGGCGGCGATCTTCACCGCCGTCCTGTGCCTGATCGGGCTGGCGGTGCTGCTGCAGTTCAATGGCTTTGCCGTCTGGCTGGGCGCCGCCTCGCTGCTGCTGGTGCTGGCCTACCCCTTCATGAAGCGCATCACCTGGTGGCCGCAGGCCTGGCTGGGCCTGACCTTCAACTGGGGCGCGCTGCTGGGTTTCGCGGCGGAGACCGGACGGCTCGACCTGCCCGACGCCTATTTGTATGCCGGGCTGTTTTTCTGGACCCTGGGCTACGACACCATCTATGCCCACCAGGACAAGGAAGACGATGCCCTGATCGGGGTGCGTTCCACCGCCTTGCTGCTGGCGACGGACAGCCCCAAATGGATTCTGCGCTTCTACGCGGCGGCCTTCATCCTGATATTGGCGGCGGGTTTTTCCGAGCATGCCGGCTGGCCGTTCGGCTTTCTGATGCTGCTGCCCGGCGCGCATCTGCTGTGGCAGGTGAAAAATCTCGACATCGCCAGCGCCGGCAATTGCCTGATGCTGTTCCGCGCCAACCGCGTCACCGGGGCGCTGATCGCCATCGCCTTCGTCGCCGCCGCATGGTTTGGATGACGGAGCCTTCTGATTTCATTCGCGCCAACTCCGCCTTGATCGCCCCGCCGCTGGTGCCGGAACTGCGCCTGCACCTGGCCACCGAAGTGGTGCCGCTGTGGCGCAAGACCGAGGAAGAACTGAACGAGATGGGCGTGCCTCCCCCCTACTGGGCCTTTGCCTGGGCGGGCGGCCAGGCGCTGGCGCGCTATGTGCTGGACAATCCGGAACTGGTACGCGGCAAGCGGGTGCTGGACTTCGGCGCCGGCAGCGGCATCGTGGCGCTGGCGGCGGCAAAAGCGGGCGCCGCCCATGTGCTGGCCGCCGATATCGACAAATTTTCCATCGCCGCCATCGCCGCCAATGCGGCGGCGAACGGCCTGACGGTGGCGACCACCTCCGACGACATCATAGGCAGCACGGAACAATTCGGCGTCATCCTGGTGGGCGACATGTGTTACGAACGCCCGTTGGCCGAGCGGCTGATGGCCTGGCTGAAAAGCGCGGATGCCGAAATCCTGCTGGGCGATCCGGGCCGCAGCTATTTCCCCAAACAGGGCCTGACCCGGCTGGCACTTTATTCCGTCGCCACCACGCGCGAACTGGAGGATCGGGAAATCCGCGAAACCGGCGTCTGGAAGCTGAACCGGGACTAGGCGAACTCACTCTGCTCTGCCACAGTGGCAGGGCTGACCCGGGGCTTTTGCATGGCTGTTTACGACGAACCTTCCGTAACCGAGGAAAATACCGTTGAGGCGCCGCCCGAGCTGCGCCGCGCCCTGGGCCCCTTCCAGCTGATCGGCATCGGCATCGGCATCATCATCGGCGCCGGCATTTTCGTTTCCACCGGCACCACGGCGGCCAATTTCGCCGGACCCTCGGTGATGATCTCCTACCTGATCGCCGGATTCGGCTGCGCCCTGGCCGGCCTGTGCTATGCCGAATTCGCCGCCATGATCCCGGTGGCGGGCAGCGCCTATTCCTACACTTTCGCCACGCTGGGCCAGTTCCTCGCCTGGGTGATCGGCTGGGATTTGATCCTGGAATATCTCGCCGCCGCCTCCGCCGTCGCGGTGGGCTGGGCCGGTTACTTCAACGGGCTGATGGCGGATCTCGGCATCATCATACCGGAGAAATTCTCCAGCGCGCCTTTCATCTGGAAAGGCGGCATCGACCTGGTGGCCAGCGGCGCCGTGGTCAACATTCCCTCCGCCGTGCTGATCGGGCTTCTCACCGTGCTGCTGGTGATCGGCATTCGCGCCAGCGCCACCTTCAACGGCATCATGGTGCTGCTCAAGCTGACGGTGGTGTTCCTGGTGATCGGCTTCGGCCTTTCCCACGTCCAGGCCGCCAACCTGACGCCCTTCATCCCGCCCAACACCGGCACCTGGGGCGCCTATGGCTGGAGCGGCATCATCCGCGCCTCGGGCGTGGTGTTCTTCGCCTATATCGGCTTCGACTGCGTCTCGGCGGCGGCGCAGGAATCCAAGAACCCCCAGCGCAACATGCCCATCGGCATCCTGGGCTCGCTGGCTCTTTGCACCGTGCTCTATGTGCTGATGTGCATCGTGATGACCGGCGTCACCAAATACACCAATCTCGCCGTGGCGCAGCCCGTCTCGGTGGCGGTGATGGCGATGGGCCCCGGCCTGGACTGGCTGGTCAAGCTGACCCATCTGGGCGCCACGCTGGGCCTTGGCACCGTGGTGCTGGGCCTGCTGCTGGGCCAGTCGCGCATCTTCTACGCCATGTCGCGCGACGGCATGCTGCCGGAAGTGTTCGGCACGGTGCATCCCAAGTTCCGCACACCTTATATCTCGACCATCGGCATCGGCGTCGTGGCCGCGGCCCTGTCGGCTTTCCTGCCGGAAGATCTGCTGATCGAGATGGTCGCCATCGGCACCCTGGCCGCCTTCGTGCTGGTCTGCCTGTCGGTCATCATCCTGAGAAAAACCCATCCGGAAGTGCCGCGTGCCTTCCGCACCCCCCTTGTTCCCTGGGTGCCGATCGGCGGCATGCTGGTGTGCTTCGGCATGATGGCGGGATTGCCGGGCGCGACCTGGATCCGCTTTATCCTGTGGGGGGCGATCGGACTGGTGGTCTATTTCCTCTATGCCAGGCACCATGCCCGTACCCCGAGCTACGCCTTGCCGCGGAAATAGCGCGTGAGCGACGATGCGCTGGAGATTACCGATCCGGTCGTCGCCGACGAGCACGAACTTCGCCGGGCGCTGGGAGCCTTCGACCTCACCCTGATCGGCATCGGCTCGGTGATCGGCGCGGGCATTTTCGTGGTCGCCGGCACGGCGGCGGCGGAACATGCCGGTCCCGCCGTGATGCTGTCCTTCATCATCGCCAGCGCCGGCTGCTTCTTCGCCGGGCTGTGCTACGCCGAATTCGCCGGCATGATTCCGCATGCCGGAAGTTCCTACACCTACACCTATGCCACCATGGGCCGCTTCATGGCCTGGTTCGTCGGCTGGAACATGGTGCTGGAATATGGCGTGGCCGGATCGGGGGTGGCGGTGGGCTGGTCGGCCTATTTCCTCAATCTGCTGTCCAGCTTCGGCATCACCTTTCCCGCCGCCTTCGCCAATGCGCCGCTGGCGGGCGCCGATCTGGGCTCGATGCATTTCACCGGCGCCATCATCAACCTGCCCGCCCTGGTCCTGGTGCTGGCGCTGACCACGCTGCTGGTGGTGGGAGTGCGGGAGACCGCCCGCTTCAACGGCGCCATGGTGCTGATCAAGGTCAGCATCGTGCTGCTGGTGATCCTGTTCGGGCTGCCTTACGTGACGGCGGGCCATTTGACGCCCTTCATCCCGCCCAATGAAGGGGTGTGGGGCAAATACGGCGTCAGCGGCATATTGGCGGCCTCGGGCATCGTCTTCTTCGCCTATGTCGGGTTCGAGACCGTGTCGGTGGCGGCGCAGGAAGCCAAGGACCCCCAGCGCGACATTCCCTCCGCCATCCTGATCACCTTGGTGGTCTGCACCACGCTCTATGTGCTGATGGGGCTGGTCTTGACCGGCATCACCAACTGGCGCGACCTGAATGTGGGCAATCCGGTTTCCTTCGCCATCGGCAAGATCGCGGCGCTGAGCTGGCTGACCCTGCCGGTCAATATCGGGGCGCTGGCTGGGCTGGCTTCCGTCACCTTCGCCACCATGTATGGCCAGTCGCGGGTCTTCTACGGCATGGCGCGGGACGGTTTTTTGCCGCCCGCTTTCGCCTCGGTGCATCCCAAATTCCGCACCCCCTGGCTCTGCACCATCGCCATCGGCGCCGTGGCGGCCTTTTTGGCGGCCCTGTTCCCGCTGGATATCCTGGCCGACCTGGTCTCGATCGGCACCCTGGTGGCGTTCATCTCGGTCTGCGTCTGCGTGCTGCTCGTGCGCCGCAGGGCGCCGCGCGCCAACCGGCCGTTCCGCACCCCCTTTATCTGGCTGGTGGCGCCGGCCGGGATCGCGGTCTGCGGGCTGATGATCCTCAGCCTGTCCAACGGCACCTGGATCCGGCTGGTGGTATGGACCGCGATTGGGATGGTGATTTACTTCGGCTACAGTATCCGCCATGCCCTTCCGTCAAAATGGACCGTGACCAACCGGGACTGACATGACGTACCGATCCTTGCGCGATTTCATCGCCCGCCTGGAAAAGGATGGGGAGCTGGTGCGGGTGCGCGAACCGGTTTCCACCGTGCTGGAGATGACCGAGATCCAGACCCGCCTGCTCGCCGAGGGCGGCCCGGCGGTGATCTTCGAAAAGCCCATCAAGGCGGACGGCAGCCCGAGCGCCATGCCGGTGCTGGTGAACCTGTTCGGCACGGTCAAGCGCGTCGCCATGGGCGTGACCATGGGCGGCAAGAGCCGCACCAGCGCCGGCGACTTGCGGGAAGTCGGCGAGCTTTTGGCGCAGTTGCGCCAGCCCCAGCCGCCGCGCTCGTTCGGCGAAGCGGCGGAGCTGCTGCCGCTGGTAAAAACCATCCTGGCGATGAAGCCCAAGACGGTGGGCAAGCCGCCCTGCCAGGAGAT
>CAIOFO010000074.1 GCA_903857685.1 uncultured Alphaproteobacteria bacterium | reverse complement strand
CTCGCCAGGGCAAGCAGGCCGAACGACTGCTCCGAGCGCATCGCCACGTAGGCGAAGGAGCGCAGGCTGGGCCCGGCCTCGCCGAACCAGGAAGGCGCCTCCTCAAGTAACTGCGGACCGCATTTCGGCGTGATCAGCTCGTCGGCGAAGGCACACATCTCTATCGTCGCCCCCATGAACTCCGGCCGTGCCGGCAGATCCGCGCCAGCCCAGATGCGGATCGCCACGTGGGGCACGTCGAAATCCTCGCGCAGGTTGAAATAAGCGGTGTTCAGCGCGCTGTCCAGGTCGCGCGCACCGAGCAGCGACAGGCTGAGGCGGTGCATTTTTTCGCTGATGGCGTCGTTTTCCTCGCCGAACTGGATCAACTCGCGCAGCTTGGTTTCGAGCAACCGGTTCTTGTCGCGTAGCGCCAACTGCTGGCGCTCGGCGATGGAGATCGCCCGGCCCCCGTGGGGGTGGGGGATAAACACCTCCGCCAGCAGCGCGGAATGTTCTTCGAAAAACTCCGGATTTTCATGCAAATACCGCGCGACCGCTTCCGAATTCAGACCCATGAACTTCCCCCTCTTTAAATATTAACTTGTCCTTCGAATACCGTCACGGCCGGGCCGGTCATCCACACCGGTCGACCTTCGCCTTCCCAGCGGACGGTCAGCTCGCCGCCGCGGGTGGTGACCCTCACCTCGTCATCCAGCAAACCGCGCATGATCCCTGCCGCCACCGCAGCACAAGCGCCGGTGCCGCAAGCCAGGGTTTCACCGGCTCCGCGCTCGTGCACGCGCAGCTTGATGCGACCACGGCCGAGCACCTGCATGAATCCGGCATTGACTCGGGCAGGGAAGCTTGGATGGTTTTCAATCTGCGGCCCTTCCACGGCAACCGGCGCGCTGTCCGCGTCTTCTACCCACTGTACCGCATGGGGGTTGCCCATGGATAGCACGCTGACTTCGGCGAGCTTGCCCTCCAGGCCGAGCAAATAGGTGAGCGCGCGTCTTTCCGCGAGGAACGGGATCTCCGCCGGCTCGAAGCGCGGCACGCCCATGTTTACTGTCACCAGACCGTTCGGTTCGAGACGCGGCACGATGATGCCGGCAGCCGTTTCCACGCGAATTTCGGTTTTCGGGCTCAGTCCTTTTTCGTGCACGAAGCGCACGAAGCAGCGCGCGCCATTGCCACACTGCTCGACCTCGCCGCCATCGGCGTTGAAGATGCGGTAGCGAAAATCTGCGTCAGCTCGGGTGGCGCGCTCCACCAGCAAGATCTGGTCACAGCCGATGCCGAAATGGCGGTCGGCGACGAACTGGAACTGGGCCGGGCTCAAATCCACGCTTTGCGAAATCGCGTCGAACACCACGAAATCGTTGCCGAGGCCATGCATTTTGGTGAATTTCAACAGCATAAAGCCACGTAATCCTTGTAGATGCAGCGATCCATCACCACCGTCATGCCGGCGGCGCGCGCCCGTACGGCGGCGGCTTCGTTGACGATGCCTTCCTGGATCCAGATAGCCGGCAATTGTAAGGCAATACATTCGTCAACAATAGCGTCCAGATGTTCCGCGGCACGAAAAACGTCCACCAGATCGACCGGACCCGGGACGTCGCGCAGGGAGGCGTAGGCCTTTTGCCCCAGAACCTCGGCGGTGGCGGGGCGCACCGGGATGATGTTGAAGCCGAAACCCTGCATCGCTTTGGCGACGCAATAGCTGGGGCGATCAGGCTTGGGCGACAGCCCGAGCACGGCGATATTTTTGATCTTTTTCAGGAGGGCGCGAAGCTCCGCGTCGTCCGGATTCTGGAAACTCACAAATTCCCCCATATCAATAAATGGCGGTCGCTCACCGCCTCCACGCGAAAGCCGAACAGGTTCGCGGCATGGAGCTGAGCCCGCACTTCCTCCGGACGATAGGCCGCCAGCAAGGAATTGTGGAAATCACGCGGCAGCACCGGCGGTGCATCGGCGGCATAGCGCCCGGCAAGTTGCCCTGCCTCGACGAACGAAGCCGGCCGCATCAAATCCATGATCAGCACGGGCGCGCCGGGCCTTGCTGCCTGTCTTACAGTTTCCCACAGCACAGCCGGATCGTCGAGATGATGCAACAGACTGTTGCTGATCACCGCATCGAACCGCAGCGCCGCCAGACTCTCATCCGGCAGATAACTCTGCACCAGATGCAGGCGCTCAGCCAGATCCGCCGCGCGCACCGCCGAATATCCGCGTTGCAGCATGGCAGCGGAGCCGTCCACGCCGGTCAGGATTACTTCCGGATACGCCTTGCAGAAGCGGATGCCGACATCCGCCGGGCCGCATCCCAGATCAAGCACGCGCCCAGCGGCGAAGTCGCGAAAAAGGCGGCGGAAATGGGCGACGAAGGCATCGTGCGGCTCGGAAAAGTCCGCCCGCGCATAGGCCTCTGCCTGCTCGGGATCGTCCATCAGATCGGGTTCGGGGATGCGTTCCATGACTAAGAAGAATAGAACCTCTGCTCGCCCGGCGGGCGGCTCTTGAAGCGCTTGTGCAGCCAGAAATACTGCTCCGGCATTTCCCTCACGCGCTCCTCGATAAAAGCGTTCATGCGGCGGGTATCGCTTTCGACATTCTCGCCCGGAAAATTCTCCCAGGCGGGATAGAACTTCACCACATAGCCTGCACCGCCGGGAAGCTGGCGGGTGACGCAGGGCACCACCGCGGCGCCGGTGATTTTCGCCACTCGCGACAGCCCGGTGATGGTGGCGGCAGGTACGCCGAAGAACGGCACGAACACTGCGTCACGCGCACCGAAGTCCATGTCCGGCAGGTAATAGAATGGCAATCCCTTGCGCATCGCCCGCACTACCGGTTTGAGTCCGTCCTGGCGCGACGCCATTGGCGAATTGCCGAACCGGGTGCGAGAATGCAGGAGCAGGGCGTCGAACAGCGGGTTTTTCTGCTTGCTGTACATGGAAACCAGCGGGTAGTCCGAGGTCAACCTGACCCCGCCCATGTCCAGCCCGACGAAATGCGGTGCCAGCCAGATCGCCGGCCGATCGGCCACAGCCTGCCAGTGTTCCAGACCTTCGATGCGGATCAACTTCTGGATGCGCGACTTCGAAGACCCCCACAGAATGCCGCGCTCCAGGACGCTTCGGCCGAAGGCGCGGAAATGACGCCGCACCAGCCGTTCTCTTTCTGCATCGGCCATCGCCGGGAAGCACAGGCGCAGGTTGATGCGCGCCACCCGCCGGCGTTCGCTCCCGAACGCGTAGAGTAGCCAGCCGAAACCCGCGCCGAAACGTGCGAGCACGCCGAGCGGCAAGAAATGCAGCAGCCAGATGATGAAGATACCGAGGCGGGCTATCATGATTTTTCGGTAAAGGGTGAGGGGTGAGGGGTGAGGGGTGAGTGATATTGCCCGCTCACTATGTCCTCGCCACGCCAAACCAATTCAGACATCACG
>CAIOFO010000073.1 GCA_903857685.1 uncultured Alphaproteobacteria bacterium | reverse complement strand
TCTACTGATATTGCTGAGACAAAATCTGTCTCCATCATCGGGGCGATGGAAAATTTGCGCGAGATGCCCATTGCGGGCTTTTACGCCGCGCCTGCCGGACGCGCAAACCTTAACGCTTGGGGGCCACCAGCGAGAACACCGCGCCCTGGGGGTCCATGCAATTGACCACCCACATCGGGCCGGGCACTTCCATCGGGCCGTTGAGGATCTTGCCGCCGCCCGCCGTCACCCGCGCCGAAGCGGCATCAAGGGCGTCCACGTTGAAGTAGTACCCCCAATAGGGCACCGGGATCGCCGCGGGCTTGGTCATCATGCCCCCGGCGGCATATTCACCGCCGGTCTTGAACAGCTGATAGGTGCCCATCGGTCCCATGTTGATGGCGTCCGACTTGGTCCAGCCGAACAGTTTTTCGTAAAAGGCGAAGGCCGATTGCCAATGAACGGCATAAAGTTCGTGCCAGCCGATGGTGCCGGGTGCTCCCGGCGCAAGCGGCGGCGGCGCGTCTTCCACCAGCGGCTTGGCGATCAGGAAGCCGGCCCCTTGCGGATCGGACACCACCGCCATGCGGATTACGCCCGGTACGGTGAAAGGGCCGCGATGCAGCTTGCCGCCTTCGGCCTGGATGAGCGCCGCCATCGCGTCCACGTCATCCACCAGGATGTAGCCCATCCAGGCCGGGCGCCCGCCCATTTTGGCGTACTCTTCCGGCAACGGCATCAGCCCGGCAACGCCGCGCGTTCCGACATTGAAGACGGAATATTCCATCTGCGGAGTGCCGGCGCTCTGCGCCGTCCAGCCCACGACTTCGCCATAGAATTTCGCCGCCGCCTTTATGTCGGTGGTCATGACGTCATACCAGAAGAAGCTGTCCGGCATGTCTCTCTCCCTAATCGTGGTGTTGCAGGCCCCGGTTCACCAGCACGAAGAAAAGCGGCACGAAGAACACGGCCAGGATGGTCGCCGTCAGCATGCCGCCGATCACGCCGGTACCGATGTCGTTCTGGCTGCCGGCGCCGGGACCGGTGGCGATGGCCAATGGCGAGACGCCGGCGATGAAGGCGATCGAGGTCATCAGGATGGGCCGCAGGCGCACCCGCGCCGCGTTCATCGCTGCTTCCAGCGCCTTCTGGCCGCGCTTTTCATTGTCCACCGCGAACTCCACGATCAGGATGGCGTTCTTGGCCGACAGGCCGATGGTGGCCAGCAATCCGACCTGGAAATAAATGTCGTTGAACAGGCCGCGGAACTTGGCCGCCAGGATGGCGCCGACCACGCCAAGCGGAATGACCATCATCACCGACAGCGGGATCGCCCAGCTTTCATACAGCGCCGCCAGGCAGAGATAGATGATGAAGATGGAGAGGGCATAAAGCGCCGGGGCCTGGGTGCCGGAGGCTTCTTCCTGGAACGACAGGCCGGTCAGTTCATAACCCACGCCCTGGGGCAGTTGCTGGAACAGCTTGTCCATCTCCGCCAGCGCCGTGCCGGTGCTGACGCCCGGAGCGGGCACGCCCTGGATGTCGATGGAGGGAAAGCCGTTGTAGCGGGTCAGGGTGGTTGGCCCAACCGTCCAGTTCGCCGTGGCGAAGGACGAGAACGGTGCCATGGTTCCGCTCGAAGTGCGGACATACCAGCGGTCCAGGTCCTGCGGCGTCATGCGGAAGGGCGCGTCGCCCTGCATGTAGACGCGCTTGACGCGGGCGCGGTCGATGAAATTGTTGACGAAGTTGCCGCCCCAGGCCGCCGACAGAGTGGCATTGGCGTCCGCGGTAGCGACGCCCAGGGCATTGGCCTTGCCCTGGTCGATGTCGATGTGAAGCTGCGGCGTGTCGTCCAGGCTGTTGGGAAAGACCTGCTGGAACACAGGGTCGTGCGCCGTCAGGCCCAGAAGCATGTTGCGCGCCTGGATCAATCCGGCATGGCCCAGATTGCCCCGGTCCTGCAGCTCGATTTCAAAGCCGTTGGAATTGCCCAGCTCCTGCACCGCCGGCGGCACCAGGGGGAAGACCTGGGCGGTCGGCAGCATCATGAATTTTCCGAAGGCGCGGGCGGCGATGGCATCGGCGCTGTTGACCTTGCCGGGACGCTCATCCCAGGGGCGCAGATGGCTGAAGGCGATGCCGGCATTCTGGCCCGCGCCGAGGAAGCTGAAACCCGCCACGGTAAAGACGAAATCCACATTGGCCTTTTCGTCCACCAGGAAATGCTGGCCGACTTGGGTGGCCACCGCCATGGTGCGGTCCTGGGTGGCGCCGGGCGGCAGGGTGATCAGGCTGATGACAAAGCCCTGATCTTCTCCGGGCAGGAAGCCGGTGGGAAGGCGCACAAAGGTGAAGATCAGCACCGCCACGATGACGGCATAACCCAGCATCATCCAGCGGGGATGATTCAGCAGCTTGCCGAGATTGTTGCGATAGCCCTTGCGCATGCGCTCGAAATTGCGGTTGAACCAGGCAAAGAAGCCGGCGAGCAAGCCGGAAGCGGCATGCGCATCAGAATAGGGCCTCAGCAGGGTGGCGCACAGCGCCGGGGTCAGCACCAGGGCGCACATGATCGACAGCAGCATGGCCGATACGATGGTGACCGAGAATTGCCGGTAGATCACGCCGGTCGAGCCGCCGAAGAACGCCATCGGCAGGAACACCGCGGTCAGCACCAGGCCGATGCCGATCAGGGCGCCCGTGATTTCGCTCATGGATTTCAGAGTGGCTTCGCGGGGCGGCAGCCTTTCCTCGCGCATGATGCGCTCGACATTCTCCACCACCACGATGGCGTCATCCACCAGCAGGCCGATCACCAGCACCAGCGCGAAGAGCGTGAGGGTGTTGATGGTGTAGCCGAAGATGGCCAGCACGCCGAAAGTGCCCAGCAGCACCACCGGCACCGCCACGGCGGGCACCAGGGTGGTGCGCCAGTTCTGCAGGAAGATGTACATCACCAGCACCACCAGCGCGATCGCTTCCGCCAGGGTCACAACCACCTGGCGAATCGACAGCCGGATGAAGTCCGTGTTGTCGATCGGGTAGCTCATTTTCATGCCCGGCGGCAGGCTGGCGCGCAGCCCATCGGCCCGCGCCTTCACCGCATCCACGGTCTTGAGCGCATTGGCGCCGGGCGACAGCAGGATGGCGGCGCCGGCCGCCGGCTTGCCGTTGAACAGGCTTTCGATGGCATAGGATTCGGCGCCCAGTTCGATGCGCGCCACATCGCGCAGGCGCACCACGGCGCCGGCCGGATCGGTCTTGAGGATGATGTCGCGGAACTGCTCCGGTGTCTGCAGCTGCGATTGGGCGGTGACGGTGGCGTTCAATTCCTGTCCCGGCGCGGCAGGCTGGGCGCCGATCGAACCGGCAGACACCTGGGTGTTCTGCGCCCTGATGGCATTGGAAATGTCGGACGGCATCAGGCCGAAATTGTGCAGCTTGTAGGGGTCCAGCCAGATGCGCATGGCATATTGCGAACCGAATACCTGCACATTGCCGACGCCGGTGACGCGGCTCAGCGGATCCACCATCTTGGACGTGATGAAATCGGCGATATCGATATTGTTGTAGCGGCCGCTATCGTCATAGACCGCCACAATCAGGATGAAATTGGACTGCGCCTTGGTGACGGTGACGCCCTGCTGCTGCACCTGGGCCGGCAATTGCGGAATCGCCTGCTGCACCTTGTTCTGCACCTGCACCTGGGCGATGTCGGGATTGGTGCCCGCCGCGAAGGTGGCCGTAATCATCACCGAGCCGTCGGCATTGGAGGCTGACGAGAAGTAAAGCAGATGGTCGAGCCCGGTGAGCTGCTGCTCGATTACCTGGGTGACGGAATTCTGCAGCGTCTCGGCATCGGCGCCGGGATAGAATGTACTCACCACCACCGCGGGCGGGGCGATTACGGGATACTGCTCCACCGGCAGGGTGAAGGCGGCAATGCTGCCCGCCAGCATGATGACGATGGCGATGACCCAGGCAAAGACCGGGCGATCAATGAAGAAACGGGAGAACCCCATGTCGCTCCCGCCTATGGCTTGACGTTTAGGGCGGGCATCGGCGTTACCACCATGTCGGGCTGTGCTTTCTGCAGGCCTTCCACAATCAGCTTGTCGCCGGGCTTGAGCCCGTCCAGCACCTGCCAGTCGCCGCCCACGGCGCGGCCGGTCTTCAGCACCCGAAGGCGTGCGGTGTTCTTGTCGTCCACCACCAACGCGGTGGGCTCACCCTTGGCGTCGTGGCCGACACCTTGCTGGGGCGCCAGGATGCCGTGCGGATCGGTGCCCTGGTTCACCGTGGCGCGGACATACATGCCGGGCAGCAGCAAGCCATCGGAATTGGGAAAGATCGCGCGCAGCCGCACCGATCCGGTGGACGGGTCCACCGTCACATCGGTGAATTGCAGCTTGCCCTTGAGGGGATAGTCGCTGCCGTCATCCAGTTTCATCGTCACATCGGCGCCGCCGGCGGCGATCTGGCCCGCCTGGGCGGCGCGCTTGAGCGCCAGCAGTTCGGAACTGGACTGGTCAATGTCGACATAGATGGGATCAAGCGTCGAGATGGTGGCCAGCGCGGTGGCCTGGCTGGCGGTCACCAGCGCGCCTTCGGTGACGCTGGAGGCGCCGATACGGCCGCTGATCGGCGCGGCGATATGGGTGTAATTGAGGTTGATGCGCGCGTTATCGGCGGTCGCCTTGGCCTGCAGATAGGCGGCCTTGGCATCGTCGGCCTCCTGGGGCGCGATGGCATTGGCGGCAAGCAGCGCGGCATAACGCTCGGCCTTCACTTTGGTGCTGGCAAGGCTTGCCTGGGCGCTTTCATAGGCCGCCTGATAGGGCGCCGGATCGATCTGGTAGAGCGGCTGGCCGGCCTTGACCATGGAGCCTTCGGTAAAGAGCCGGTGCAGGATGATGCCGGACACTTGGGGCCGCACATCCGAAACCGCATAGGGATCGGTGCGGCCGGGCAGCTCGGCGGTCAGCGCAACCGGCTGCTCCTTGATGACGACAAAGCCCACAGCCGGAGGAGGGAATTTCGGCCGCTGCGGCTGGCCGCAGCCCGACAATGCCACGGCAACCAGCAGGAACGGCCCCAATCGACGTATCATGAAATCCCCTTGATAGATCCCCAGAGGGCGGCGCTCCTTAGCAGATCAGGGCGCCAAAACCCATGCGTACCGCCTTAGATAGGGACGGCGGCGGCAATTGAAAGGGGCTGGTTTGTCCAAAGTGCGGCCAGGCCGGCCTCCAGGGCGCCGGCGCGGTCGATTTGACACAGACGGGCCTTTTCGTTGCGCCGTGCCGCGGAATCGCCGCCGAACAGCGAAAGCGGGGCATTTTCCACATACCAGCCCAGATGTTTGCGGAAGACGCGCAGGCCCAGCGCTTCGCCGTAAAATTTCAGGGAACGGGCGAGGTGGGCGAGGATGATTTCAAACCGTTCCGCCGGCCCCGGCTCGGAAAGATTCGCCGCGCCCTCGGCCAGTGCCCGGTCCAGCGCCGCCGCCAGCCAGGACCGGCCATAGGAGCCCCGGCCGATCATGATGGCGTCGGCGCCGGACTGGTCCAGCGCCGCGCGGGCCGAGGCCAGATCGGTGATGTCGCCATTGACGATGACGGGAATTTTTACCGCCTGCTTGACCGCGGCCACGGCGTGCCAGTCGGCCTGGCCTTTGTAGAATTGCTGGCGGGTGCGGCCATGAATGGTGACCGCCTTGACGCCGAGCTGTTCCGCCCGGGCAGCAATTTCGGGCGCATTCATCCAGTGGCTGTCCCAGCCAAGCCGCATCTTCAGGGTGACGGGCCGCGAGGTGGCTTCCACCGCCGCCGCGATCAGCCGCGCCGCCAGTTCTGGCTCGCGCATCAGGGCCGAGCCGGACAGCGCCCCCGTCACTTCCTTGCAGGGACATCCCATGTTGAGATCGATGATGTCGGCGCCGGCCTGCTCCGCCAGCTTGGCGCCCTTGGCGATCCATTCCGCCTGCCGTCCGACCAACTGCACCACCATCAGCGGCAGGCCGCTGCCAATGGCGGCTCTTCGCACCACATCCGGGCGTCCGCGGGCAAAGCTGTCGCAAGCCACCATTTCGGTGGCGACATAGGCCGCGCCCTGCGCCGATGCCGTCTGGCGAAAAGGCAAGTCTGAAACCCCGGTCATGGGCGCGGTCAGCACCCGGCC
Organism: uncultured Alphaproteobacteria bacterium; assembly: GCA_903857685.1. Taxonomy (GTDB): domain Bacteria; phylum Pseudomonadota; class Alphaproteobacteria; order Micropepsales; family Micropepsaceae; genus Rhizomicrobium. Next base: position 50,275 of record CAIOFO010000073.1, on the reverse strand, counting down.
GGGAATGACGATGTCACCGATTTTCAGGGTCTGCGGCATGGCGGGAAAATGCCCGTCCGCCAAGGCTTTGTCGACTTATTTTATGGTCGCGCGGCCCACGCAAAACCGCCTTGCACTTTTACTGGCCGACGCTCCGTATCCCAAAGATTAACGCTTCCCAGGCTACATAAGGCCATGCTTTCGATGAGCCTTACCCGTTTCGTCGCCCGCATGGCGCGGGTCCGGCCGGCCCGCATGCAGGGCCACCGTCCCGTCGCCAGCATCACCTTTGACGATTTTCCGAAATCGGCCTGGGAAACCGGCGGAGCGCTGCTGGCGCGCCACAAGGTGCGCGGCACCTATTACACGGCGGGAAACTTCTGCGGCCGCAGCGTCAACGGCACCGTCTTCTATGACGAAAGCGACCTGCGCGCCCTGGCGGCGGCCGGCCATGAGATCGCCTGCCATGGCTATGGCCATGCGCAGACGCCCCATCTTTCCAACGCGGCGCTGGCCGCCGACCGGCAGCGCAATGCCGAATTCCTGGCGCCGTTCCTGGGCGGCGCGAAACTGGAAAGCTATGCCTATCCGCACGGCGCCTCCTCGGTCCGCACCAAGAAATTCTTCGCGCCGCTTTTCACCAATCTGCGCGGCGTGCATCACGGCATCAATGAGGGCCGCATCGACCTGGCGCAATTGAACGCCATGCCCATCGAGAAACGCAGCTTCTCGCGGGACATGCTGGCCGCCGCCATCGCCCGCGCCCTGCACAATAATGGCTGGATCAGCTTCTATACCCATGACGTCTCGGACTGCCCGAGCGAATATGGCGCCACGCCGGCCATGCTGGCAGAAGTGCTGGATCGTCTGGCGGAAGCGCGGATCGATATCCTGCCGATGCGCGAGGCTGTCGCCGTCGCGCTGGGCTAGCGCAGCGCCGACGCCCGCGCCCCGCTCAGTGTGGCGCCAGGCCACACGCCATCGGCATCATACTTGACGTGAACGATGGATGGCAGGCCGGACGCTTCGGCGGCGCGGAAAGCGCCGGCGAAATCTTCCGTCCTCGTCACCGTCACACCGAAGCCGCCGCAGCTTTTCGCCCACAGCGCGAAGTCAGGATTTTTCAGCGTGGTGGCGGAAACCCGGCCGGGATAGTTCTTTTCCTGGTGCAGCCGGACCGAACCATACATGCCATTGTCCAGCACCAGGGCGATGATCGGCAGTTCATACTGCGCGGCGGTCATGAATTCCTGGCCGCTCATCAGGAAATCGCCGTCGCCGCTGATCGAAACCACGCGGCGGCCCGGATAAAGCCGCTTGAGGGCAACCGCGGCGGGCACGCCATAGCCCATGGATTGCGACACCGGCGCGAAATGGGTGCCGAACTTGCGGAATCGGTAGAAGCGATGGATCCAGGCGGCGAAACCGCCTGCGCCATTGGTGATGATGGCGTCATCCGGCAGGTTTTCGCGCAGCCAGATCATCATCGCGCTCAAATTCATTGCGCCCGGCTGCTCGAGCGCCGCATCCGAGAAAGCGCGGTATTCGGCATTGGCGGCAAGCGTCTCATCCGTCCAGCGTCCCGGCGCGCGCGGGATCAGTGTGTCGAGCGCCGCGGCGAAGCATCGGGGCGTGGCATGGATCGCCAGGTCCGTCCGGAAGACGCGGCCGATCTCGCTGGCTTCCGCATAGGCATGCACCAGTTTCTGGCGCTCATCGAACAGGGAATAATCCTGGGTGGTGGTCTGGTTCAGCCGCGCCCCCGCCACGATCACCAGATCGCTGGCCTTGATCCGCGCCACCAGTTTGGGATTGGCCAAAAGACCGATGTCGCCGGCATAATTGGGCAGCATCTGGTCGAACAAGGGCGCGCGGCGATAGCTGGTGGCTACGGCCAGGTCAAAGCGCGCCGCGAAGCGGGCAATCTGTTCGCGCGCCGCTTCGTTCCAGCGGCTTCCGCCGATCATCAGCATCGGCCGCCGCGCCTTGGCCAGAAAATCTTCCAGCGCCGCCATCTCGGCCTTGCCCGGCGCGGTCTCCACGGCTTCGACATAGGGGATGTCGCGGCAATCGGCGGGCTGGGCCAGCATGTCGCGCGGCAGCGCCAGCACCACCGGGCCCGGCCGTCCCGCCATGGCGAGCGCGAAAGCGCGGCCGACATATTCCGCGGTACGGGCGGCATTGTCGATCTGCGCCGCCCATTTGGTCATGGATCCGAACACGGCGCGATAATCCATTTCCTGCACCGCATCGCGGCCCAGGAAGCGGCGCTCGACCTGTCCGACGAACAGGATCAGCGGCGTGGAATCCTGGCTTGCGACATGCACCCCGGCCGCGGCATTGGTGGCGCCGGGGGCGCGGGTGACAAAGCAGATGCCGGGACGGCCGGTGGCCTTGCCATAGGCTTCCGCCATCATCGCGGCGCCGCCCTCGTTGCGGCAGACCGTGACCTGGATGCCGCAATCCGTCAGCGCGTCCAGTACCGGCAGGTAGCTTTCGCCCGGGATGCAGAAGACATGATCCACTTTCTGCAGCACAAGCTGGTCCACCAGCACCTGGGCCGCAGTGCGGACGATATGCCGGGCGGAGGGCAGGGCGTGCAGGGTCATGACGCGAGCATTTCAGGGCCTGTTCAAAGGCCTTTATGCGGCTTTTCCCATTAGCGGATCGTTAAAGCTCGGACCCCTAGAATGCCCCGTTTTCAAGGGATTGGCGGATATGGACCTGCAGGCGAAGATCATTGAGCAATTCGAACAGGTGGCGCGCGACCAGGAAAAGGAACTGACCCAGCTGGCGCCCGACACCGTGCTGCTGGATTCCGGCCTGGACTCGCTGTGCTTCGCCATAATCGTGGCAAAGCTGGAAGACGAACTGGGCGTGGACCCCTTCACGGCCGCAGAAGATGTCTTCTTCCCCGTGACCGTGGCCGATTTCGTGAAATTCTATGAAGATGCCGCCGCGGCTTGATCTGAAGGCCGCACTGGCGGGCACGGATGGCGCGCTGGTGGCGCGGGATGTCCGCGTGCCCATGGCCGCGTTGGCAAACGGCAATCCCTTGTCGGTGGCGCCGGCATCATTGAAGGACGCCCATGTCCTGATCCGCACCACCAGCCAGTTGAACGCGGCCCTGGCGCTGGTGGCGCTGGACGGCGTCGCGGCCCGGCTGGTGATCGCGCCGCCCGACCTCAAGGATGAACATCTGGCGGATGTGATCCATCGTGCCGGGATTGATACACTGGTCGCCGACGGCGCGGTCGTCACGGGCCTGAGGTCTGTGACGGTATCGCCCGATCTGAAGGCCGCGGATGCGGCCGGACAGGCGCGCGTCACCGAATGGGTCATGTTCACTTCCGGCACCAGCGGGGCGCCCAAGATGGTGGCGCATTCGCTGGCTGGCCTGGCTGGAGCAATCATGAAGCCGGGCGCAATCTCCCCCGGCGCCGGCGAGAAAATCGTCTGGGGCACTTTCTATGATATTCGCCGCTATGGCGGCCTTCAGATTCTGCTGCGCGCCCTGATCGGCGGCGCCTCGCTTGTCCTCTCCGAGCCGGACGAGACGGCGACGGAATTTCTCATGCGCCTGGGGCAGGCCGGGGTCAGCCATCTTACCGGCACGCCGTCGCATTGGCGGCGCGCACTGATGAGTCCGGCCATAGGCCGCATCGCCCCGCGTTATGTCCGCCTGTCGGGCGAGATCGCCGGCCAGGCCGTGCTGGATGCCCTGAAATTGCAATTTCCCGCTGCCGCCATCGGCCATGCCTATGCCTCGACCGAGGCCGGGGTGGGCTTTGAAGTCACCGACGGGCTGGAAGGCTTTCCGGCGGACTTTGTCGGCCGCCTTGACGCGCAGAAGATGGGCGCAGTGGAGATGAAGGTGGAGGGTGGCACGCTGCATCTGCGTTCGCCGCGCACCGCCATGGGCTATGTCGGCGGCGCCGAAGCTTTGAAAGACGATGGCTGGGTGGATAGCGGCGACATGGTCGAATTGCGCGGCACGCGCTACCACTTTGCCGGACGGCGCGGCGGCATCATCAATGTCGGCGGCCTCAAGATAAATCCGGAAGAAGTGGAAGCCGTGATAAACCGTCATCCCGGCGTGGCGCTGTCGCGGGTCTCGAGCCGCAAGAATCCCATCACCGGCGCCCTGGTGGTGGCCGATGTGGTGCTGGCGGATGCCGCCAACGACAATGCGACTTTCAAGGAAAGCCTGCTGGCGCTGTGCCGGGCGCAATTGCCCGCCTTCAAGGTGCCGGCCCTGGTCCGCTTTGTCGAAAGGCTGGAACTGACAGCGGGCGGAAAGCTGGCGCGCCATGGATAAGGAACGCAACATCCTGGTCAGCGGCGGCTCGCGCGGGGTCGGCCTTGCCATCGCCAAAACGCTGGCGGCGGAGGGCTATCGCGTATTTGCCCTGGCGCGCAGCGAGAGCGACGAACTGAAAGCCGCCATGGCGGCGGAGGTCAGCCTTCATTACATGCCCTATGATCTTTCCAAGACCGCCGGCATTGCCGAACTGCTGCGGGCTTTCAAGGCGGAGCATGGCCCGCTCTATGGCCTGGTGAACAATGCCGCGCTGGGCACCAGCGGGCTGCTATCCAACATGCACAATTCGGACATCGAGAAGCTGGTCCGCCTCAACACGCTTTCGCCCGTCATCCTGACCAAATACGCGGTCCGCACCATGATGACGGCGGGCGAAGGCCGCATCGTCAACATCGCCTCGATCATCGCCTCCACCGGCTATAGCGGCTTGTCGGTCTATGGCGCGACCAAGGCATCGTTGCTGGGCTTCACTCGCTCGTTGGCGCGCGAGGTCGGCGGGCTGAACATCACGGTGAATGCCGTGGCGCCGGGCTTTATGAATACCGACATGACCGCCGGCATGAAGGACGAGCAGACCGCCAAGATCGCCGCCCGCAGCGCTCTCAAGCGCCTGGTGGATGTGGACGATGTCGCCGGCGCGGTCAGTTACCTGATGAGCGACGCCGCGCGCAATATTACGGGTACCGTGCTCACGGTTGATGCCGGAAATACCGCCTGATCATTTCGGTCCCTGAGTTCGTCGCTCGTCGCTCATGGGACTATTCGCCCACATCGCTCCTCGCTCCTGCTCAGGAACCGCCTGATCAGGCGGTCGAGAATTAGAGTTTTAAAGCTTCGCGTACCGTGGCCGGCCACTCAGCCACCCTGGCGCCGTGGATGACGAACAGCGCCACCGCCAGCCGGTCCATGCCGAAAGCGACGCAGCCGGTGTGCAGCACTTCGCCCCTGGCGTTGTGCAGGCTCCAGACTTCGCCGAAATGTTCCTTGTGATAATTGAAGCTCATGCAGGCGGTGGGCGATTCTTTCGAGCGCACCGGCACCAGCAATTCGAATTTCAGCGCATCGGCGCGCTGCTGGCTGGCCATCATTGTGCCGACCCGGCCGAAAAAGGGATCATTGGCGACGTCCACCGTGTAGGGAAGGCCGATCAGGTCGGCAATTCCTTCGGCCCGGGGGACCCAAGAGTCGCGAAACGCCTGAATCTGTTCCGGCGTGCCGATGCGGACATATTCGCGCATCCGGAAGGTCTGGAAGCGATCGACATGGCGCGACGGTTCATGGCGGAAGCAGTCCGCAGCGACGTCGAAGACATAACCCTGATCGGGCACCACGCCGCGCTCGGCGGCGATGGGGTAGATCGGGTAACAGGCGGCCGGCGCCAGCACCAGGTCGGATGGGACCAGGTCTTCCGTCCAGCTGCCGCCATTGTCATTCTTGTTCGCGGACGTGGCGATTTCGCGCTCGCTGCCTTCCAGGCAGCACACCGCGCCGACCAGGTTGGGAAAGCTTTGCAGATAGCCCTGTTTTTCCAGGCTGGCCCGGCTCATCACAGGCGCAAAGCGGAATATTTCGGCTTCCGCCGGGCGATGGCGCGTGATCAGCGCCGCCAGGGCCTCGATCACGCTTTCATATTCGCCGGTGCGGCCATAGACGCCGTCCACGCCCGAGGGCTTGAACAATTGCCGCGCCAGATCGTCCAGGTGATCCGGCTCGAATTGGTGATGCGGGATTTTGGTGGTGATCGTCATGGTCAGTCCCGGATGGAAGAGGGGATCTCGCTCAGCAGCGTCGAGGCCGACAGGCTCGACAGGATGCGGTCATTGTTGATCATGATGGGTGAGGACAGCACATCGCGCAGGGAGCGGCCGACCGAGACATCGCTGTCATTGCGATAGCCGGACAGGCCGGTGGCGCGCATGGCCGCCATCACGGTCTGGACGGCCAGTTCCGAGGCATCCACCTTCAACAGGCTGATCGCGGTCTGGAAATCCACGGCGGTGAGGGCCTTGGGATCGTGGGCGATGCTCTCATAACGGTTCAGGGTGGCGGCGATCAGGGCGCGCAGGGAACGCAAGGACGCCAGCGATTGGGTGAAATGCGGCAGGCCGGGCGGTAACTCGCCGCCCGCGCGCTGCGCCTTGCGCATGAATTTGCGGGCCCGTTCCACCGCCCCGGCGGCGATGCCGGCCCAGACGGCCGACCACATCAGATGGGCGGTCGGCACCATGCTCTGGCTGTGAATGGCGCCATAGGGCACCGGCATGATCTGTTCCGCCGCGCCCACGGCCTTGAGCGAGAAGCCCGCGCTGCAGGTGCCGCGCATGCCCAGCGTGTCCCAGCCGCCGGTTTTTTCCAGCGAGTAGTTTTTCTTGTCGAACACCACCAGCACCTGGTCGGAGGCATCGGCATCGGCGTCGCGCCGGGCAGTGGTCACCACCGCATCGGCCTGGACGCCATAGGAAATCACGCTGGCGTCGCGCAGCAGCACGATGCGGCCATCCGCCTGTTCCACGGCGGCCTCGGAGGACCGGACATTGCCGCCGCCCTTGCCCTCGGTGGTTGAGGAGGCCAGCAGAAGCTGATCGGCGATCATGCGGCTCATGAAATCGCGGTGCCAGGCGCTGGCCATGCCGTGATGCACCACGCAGGCCGCCTTGACCTGGTGCATGGCGTAAATCATGCCGGTGGAGGAGCAGGCGCGGCCCAGGCGGAAGCAGACATCCACCACCTCGGCGACACCGGCTTCCTCGCCGCCCAGGCTGGCGGGCACCATGATGCCCAGCAGCTTTTCCGCCTTCAGGGCGGCCATGGCTTCTTCCGGAAAGCGGGCCTCGCTATCCACGCTGGCGGCGTGGACGGCGGCAATCGCGGCAGCGCGTTCGGCGCGGACCAGCGGTGCTTCCAGTGCGGCGGGAGCAGTCTTGAGATTGTTCAGCATGAATTCGCCCAATGAATGGGCGAAAGATAGGGGAAAAAACTGAAGCAAGCGTGAAACTGCCGCTGCATGGTAAGCGAAGTCTTAACAGCCGCTTTTGCCAGGTCGCGCGTCAAAGGCCACCGCTCCGGGGGCAACCAATGCTTTACGGCTGAACAGCTATCCTGCCGGGGAACAAGGCGGAGTATTCCATGTCCCCGGCCGAGCGCGTCATCGCGATCGCATGCCGCATGCTGGTCAAGCGCGGCAAGAACACCATTCCCGGCTCGGATGACAATCTGCGCGATGCGGGACTGACATCGCTGGACATGGTCAATCTGATGCTGGCCATTGAGGCGGAATTTGACATCGAATTTCCGCAAAGCGCCATGACACCGGATAATTTCGATACCGTCCGCGCCATCGAAGCCCTGGTTTCGGTTACTGCAAAGGCGGCCTGATGCCGCTGGACCGCCATGCCCGCCGCTTTCTGGAAATGCTCGCCGCGGCGGGGCAGGCACGCGGCGGCTATGACGATGCCGGAGAACGCCGCCGCGCCCTCAATACCCTGGCCGAGCTGGTGGACACGCCCGGCAGCGTCGAAATCGGCGGCGTCCGCGACCAGCTTTTTTCCGTCAGCGACGGCGCCATCGTGCTGCGCACCTATTCACCGCTGGGCAAGCCGGAATGTATTCTGCCGGGCATGGTGTTCTTTCACGGCGGCGGCTGGGTGGCGGGCAGCCTTGAGAGCCATGACGGCTTGTGCCGCAGGCTGGCCAATGAAAGCGGCTGTCGCATCGTCGCGGTGGATTATCGCCTGGCGCCCGAACACCCCTTTCCGCATGCGCTGGAAGACGGGTTCGCCGCCTGGCGTCATATCGCTCGCACCCCGAAAGCCTTCGGCATTGATCCGGCGCGGCTGGGCATTGCCGGCGATTCCGCTGGCGGCACCCTGGCAGCCGCCATCTGCCGGATGGCGCGCGACGGGGGCGGGCCTGCCATCGCCTTTCAATTGCTGATCTGCCCGATCCTGGATATTCACGGCGAAAGCGCCGCCCGCCGCGAACTGGCCGACGGCTATTTCCTCGACCGCCAGACCCTGCAGCGCGACCTGGAGCTTTATTGTCCCGGCGCAGACCGCGGCGATCCGCGCCTGTCGCCGCTGCTGGCGGATGATTTTTCCGGCCTGCCGCCCGCCTTCATCCATACCGGCCAGTTCGATCCCTTTGGCGATGAAGGCGAAGCCTATGCCGCCAGGCTCTCGGACGCGGGCGTGAAAGTGCATGGCCGCGTCCATCCCGGCATGATCCATTATTTCTATTGCATGGCGCGCATGATCCCCTATGCCCATCAGGCCTTGCACCTGATCGGGGCGGAGATCCGCTATGCGGTGAATTTGCCGGAAATGCCGGAGCGCCGCACTCAGAACCGCATCAGGCCGGAACTGATCCGGGCATAAAGCGGGGCATCCAGCGTCACATAGGATTCGCCGTCATCGGCAAACAGGTCGTCCGCGATGGCTGAAGGATCGAAACCCTCCGCCGCAAGATGCTGCTTTTTCTGCTTGAACGTCTCAGTGACCTCCAGCGACGGAACCAGGCGCAGAAACAGCGGCCGTGCATAGGCCGGCAGCCTTGACGCCAGGTGCGCTTTCAGGCCCGGCAAAGCGAATTTTTCGCCCGCTTCAATCGCCGCCATCCCGGCCTTGCCGTCATTGCCGGGCACGGCAACGCCATAGACATTGGCGGCGATGATGCCGGGATAGGCGGCCAGGGCGGCGGCCACTTCGGTGGTGGCGACATTTTCGCCTTTCCAGCGGAATGTGTCGCCAAGCCGGTCCACGAAGTAATAAAAGCCGGCCGCATCCTGGCGCATCAGGTCGCCGGTGCGGACATAGGCGTCGCCGGATTGAAAAACATTGCGCAGGATTTTGCGGGCCGTGGCCGCCGCATCGCTATAGCCCTCAAAGCGGGCCGCGCCGCCCGCGATCCGGCCAATGGCTTCGCCCGCCTCACCCGTCGCCACGCGCTGGCAGAAACCGTCCGGCCCGCGAGAGGCTTCGCCGTCCGGGCCCTGTTTGATCAGGGCAATGCCGAAGCGGTGCTTGAGAAAGCCCGGCACCCGGCCAATGGCGCCGGCTTTGCCTTCCGCGTTGTAAAGCGAGAAATTGCCTTCGGTGGCGGCATAGAATTCCAGCACCTGCGGAATATGAAAACGGGCCTGGAAGGCCTGCCAGACATCCGCCGACAGGCCATTGCCGCAGATCAGGCGCAGGCTGTGGGGCGCAGGCGCCGCGTCCGACTTCAGCAGGTAGCGGCACAACTCGCCGATATACTGGAAGATGGTGGCGCCGCTCTGCGCCACGTCGTTCCAGAAGGCGCTGGCGGAAAATTTCTCGCGCAGGATGACGGCGCCGCCCGCCAGCAGCACCGCGCCCGATGCCACCACGCCGCCGACGGAGTGATACATGGGCAGGCAATTGTAGAGCCGGTCATCCCCGCCAGCGTCCATCATGCCGGCGAACCAGTGCGTCCACATCATCACCCGGTGATGGCTGACAAAGGCGGCCTTGGGCAGGCCGGTGGTGCCCGATGTGTAAATCAGCAGCGCCGGGTCGCTGAGCGTGACGGTACGCCTTTCCGACGCCGTCAGCGGCGCGTCCGGCAAGGCCGCAATCAATTCCAGGAACCCCGGCCCGTGACGCCAGACAATTGCGTTGGTTTCCAGCCCGTCGAGCGCCGCGTCCAGCCGCGTATCCACCATGATATGTTTTGGCGCCGCGACGGTGATGCAATTGGCCAGGCCTTCGCCGCTCAGATGGGTGTTGATCAGCGCCACCACGGCGCCGATGCGCGTCAGGCCCAGCCAGATCGCCAGATATTCGCCGCGGTTGGGCATCAGCAGGCAGATCGTGTCGCCCTTGGCGATGCCCTGGCCCAGGGCCCAGCGCGCATATTGGTTGGTCCGCCCGGCAAGGCCGGCATGGCTGAAATTTTCGCTCGGCGAGAACAGGGCCGGCGCATCGCCGAAGCGGGCGCCCAGTTCCTCGATCACAAGTGGAAATATGCGCTCCGGCGCGGCATCAATCCTTGCCGTCATTTCAAGCGCCCGTAGCCACGTCTTGGACGCGGAATGTTCGGGGGCGGTGGCAATTTTCCAGGCTGGTGACATTTGTCTCAAAACGGAACGCTTCAGGCCTTCCAAGTTAGCCGGTTTGCGTGGAAACCGCGTTAACGGGAGCATCGGCGGCGGCCGCAGAGGCCGGCGATGAACCCGCGGCTCCGGCATTCGCAGAAAGGTTCATTAATCACCGGACCTTACACTGCGTGCTTACGCCAAAGAGCCCGGTTATGCGCCCCGAAACCATCGCCATCCATTCCGGCTTCGACTCCGATCCCGCGACCCATGCGGTGGCGGTGCCGATCTACCAGACGGCGGCCTATGCTTTTGACAGCGCCGATCACGCCACCGCATTGTTCAACTTGGAAGAGGATGGCTATCTCTATAGCCGCATCTCCAACCCTACCGTCGCGGTGCTGGAAAAACGCGTGGCGGATCTGGAAGGCGGCGTCGCCGCGCTGGCCACCGCTTCGGGACAGGCGGCGCTGCATTATGCCTTTGCCAATGTCGCAGACACTTCGAATGGAAGTGGGGGCGCCAACATCGTCGCCACGCCGCAGCTTTACGGCACCAGCCACACGCTGCTGGCGCATGTGATGCCGCGCTCCGGCGTCATGGCGCGTTTTGCCGCCGGCGACAGCGCCGAAGCGATGGCGGCCCAGATTGACGAAAACACCCGGGCCCTGTTCTGCGAGACGGTGGGCAATCCCGCCGGCAATGTCTGCGACATCGAAGCCATCGCCAAACTCGCGCACGCCCATGGCGTGCCGTTGATCGTGGACAATACCGTGGCGACGCCCATCCTGCTGCGGCCGATAGAGTACGGCGCCGACATCGTGGTGCATTCGCTGACCAAATTCATGGGCGGGCATGGTTCGGCGATGGGCGGCATCCTGGTGGATGGCGGCAATTTCGACTGGCAGGCGCAGGCCGGCCGCTTCCCGCAATTCACCCAGCCCGATGAGTCCTATCACGGCCTTGTTTATGCCGAACGCTTTGGCCGCGCCGCCTTCACCGCCCGCGCCCGCAGCGTGCTTCAGCGCACCACGGGCGCCATCCTCAGCCCGATGAGCGCCTTCCTGCTGCTGCAGGGCATCGAAACTGTGGCCCTGCGCGTCGCGCGCCATGTCGAGAATGCCCGCGCCGTGGCCGGCTTTCTCAAGACCAGCAAGCATGTGGAATGGGTCGAATATGCCGGCTTTCCCGACAGCCGCTATCACGCATTGGCCGAAAAATATCTCGGCGGCCAAGTGCCCTCCCTGCTGACTTTTGGCGTCAAGGGCGGATTTGAGGCCGGCAAGCGCTTTTATGACGCCCTGAAGCTGGTCAAGCGGCTGGTCAACATCGGTGACGCCAAGTCGCTGGCCTGCCACCCCGCTTCCACCACCCATCGCCAGATGCCGGAAGCCGAGCAGCGCAAGGCCGGCGTCACGCCGGAAGCCATCCGGCTTTCGATCGGCATCGAGCATGTGGACGACATCATCGCCGACATCGCCCAGGCGCTCGCCGCCGCCAGGGCCGGCGGCCAGGTGCTGCGGGCAGCGGAATGAGCTTCGACAACCCGGTTGAAAAATTCGCGCTGGGCGGTGGCCGCGGGGTTTATCGCGGCACAATCCATGTCGGGCTGGTCAACAACATGCCCGACACGGCGATGCGCGCCACGGAACTGCAATTCGCCCGCCTGCTCAAGGGAGCCGCTGGTACGCTGGATGTGCGTCTGCATCTGTTCTCACTGGCCCAGATCGAGCGCGGCGAACTGGCGCGCTCGCGCATGGAAGGCTTCTATGCCGATGCCGACAGCCTTCCCATGGCGGCCATTGACGCCCTGATCGTCACCGGCGCCGAGCCGCGCGCCGAGGACATGCGGCAGGAAAGTTACTGGGATGGCCTTGCCCATCTGATTGACTGGGCCGAGATCGGCACGATTTCCACTCTTTTCTCCTGCCTGGCGGCGCATGCCGCCGTGCTGCATCTGGACGGCATCGTGCGCCGGAAATTGCCGCGGAAATTGTCTGGCGTATTCACCGCGGAACGCAGCGGCGGCGAGCCGCTGCAGACCGGTCTTGAAACGCTGATCCATGTGCCGCATTCACGCCGCAATGGCGTTGCCGAAAACGAACTGGCGGCGCGCGGCTATCGCATCCTGTCGCGCCTTCGGGGCGGCGAGGTGGACAGTTTCGCCCGCGACATGCCGGGCCGCAGCCGGTTCCTGTTCCTGCAGGGCCATCCGGAATATGGCGCCGAGACCCTGGGCCGGGAATATCTGCGTGACGTCGGCCGCTTCCTGCGTGGCGAAAGCGGCGAGCGCCCGGCCGTGCCGGAGAATTATTTCGACCGCGCCACGGAAATTGCCCTGACCGCACTGGAGGCCGGCGCCGGCGGCAGTGCATTGGCCGGTTATAATGCGATCATCTCTGGCGCGTTGCCGCTCCAGTCCTGGCATGGCCACACCATCAAGTTTTTCGGAAATTGGCTGGCGACGATTGCCGCGGAAAAGATGCGCCGCCTGATGCAGAGCCAGCCGCCGCAGCGCAGGAAGCGGCACGCCTGAATTCGCCCACACGACGGTAATGATTCGCACAGGTTGGGTGCACCCGGCCGGGCAGGGCCTTAAGGGCATAATCCCAGCAATTGCGGGCCGGGGTGGCAAGAATGTCGCATATTGTGGCAAGTTCCGCCCTTACCTATCTTCCCTGCGCTCGCCGCCATTATGTATATAAGTGTCTCCGGTGGGGGCGCTGGAGTGGTGATGGCCTTGATTTCGATGGAATTTGGCTGGTTTTTGGTCGTGCTTGCTTTGTGCGGCGCGGGCTATGCCGTCATGGCCGTGCTGGCGGCCGGCCGATTCATGCGCGCGCCGTCTTCGCAGCACCGTTCCGATGCCCCTGTCACCATTCTCAAGCCGCTTTATCTGGGCGAACCGGGCCTGAAGGAAAATCTGGAAAGCTTCTTCGCCCAGGATTTTGCCGCCCCGATCCAGATCGTATTCGGCGTGCATGACCAAGCAGATCCCGCCATCGAGGTGGTGCGGGGACTGCAGGAAAAATATCCCGGCTTTGATACCTGCATTGTCGCCGAACCGGCGATGTATGGACCCAATGCCAAGGTCTCCAACCTCATCAACATGATGCCCGCCGCCAAGCATGGCATATTGGTTTTGAGCGACAGCGATATCCGTGTGCCGCCCAATTGGCTCAGCGAGGTGACGGGCGCGCTGGCGCGGCCGGGTGTCGGCCTTGTCACCTGCCTCTATAAGGGAGAAGCCGGGAACCGCGGCCTGTGGCCCACCCTGGCGGCGATGGGCACCTCCTATGATTTCCTGCCCAATGTCGTGACCGGTGTTTCGCTGGGGCTGGCAGAACCCTGCATGGGCTCCACCATCGCCTTCACCCGCGCCGTGCTGGAGAAAATCGGAGGCTTCGCCGCCTTCGCCGATTATCTGGCGGACGATTATGAAATGGGCCGGGCGGTGCGCCAGCTGGGGCTTGAGCTGACCATCCCTGCTCTGGGCGTCAGCCACAGCGCCACCGAAACCTCGGCGGCGGAACTTGTCAATCATGAACTGCGCTGGAACCGCACCATCCGCCGCATCAACCCGGTCGGACATGCGGGCAGCATCATTACATTTGCGGTTCCATTGGCGCTGATGGCAGCGGTTTTGCTGGATTTCCGTCCCGCCAGCCTGGCGATCCTGGGAATTGCGCTTGGCGCGCGATTAATTCTGAAGTACCGCATCGACCGTATTTTCGACACCAATGCCGGACCCGCCTGGTTGTTGCCCCTGCGGGATCTCTTGAGTTTTGGTGTATTTGTCGCGTCGCTATCAGGTGAGACGGTGCATTGGCGGGGAACCCGCCTGTCGGTCGAACGTAGCGGCGTTCTTTCTTCGGAATCGGTTGAGGCTCTGCAATGATGAAGTCACTTTTCCTCCAGGCGCCGTCCTTCGACGGTTATGACGGCGGCGCCGGCGCGCGCTACCAGATGAAGCGTGAAGTGAAGAGCTTCTGGTTCCCCACCTGGCTGGCCCAGGCCGCCGTGATGGTGCCGGGTTCCAAGATCATTGATGCCCCGCCGCACGACACATCCTTCAAGGACATCGAAGCCGATGTGAAGGCGCATGAACTGATCGTCATTCACACCTCGACGCCCAGCTTCAAGTCGGACTGCAAGACCGCCACCATGATCCGGGCAATCAATCCCACCGCCAAGATCGGCTTCATCGGCGCCAAGGTCGCGGTTGAACCCGACCAGAGCATGGCCGCCTGTCCGGCGCTCGATTTCGTCTGCCGCAATGAATATGAATTCACCATCCAGGAACTGGCCAGGGGCGACGACTGGTCCGGCATCAAGGGCCTGACCTGGCGCAACGCCTCGGGCGAGATCGTCACCAATCCCGAGCGCGAAATCCTGATGGACATGGACAAGCTGCCCTCGGTGCTGCCGATCTACAAGCAGCTCAAGGTGGAAAAGTATTTCGGCGGCTACCTGCTGCACCCTTACATGTCCTGGTACACCGGCCGCGGCTGCAAGTCGCGCTGCACCTTTTGCCTGTGGCCCCAGACCATCGGCGGGCACAATTACCGCTTCAAGTCGATCGAGAAAGTGGTCGAGGAAGTGAAGTATGTGAAAGAGAATTTCCCGCAAGTGAAGGAGATCTTCTTCGACGACGACACGCTAACCGACAATCACGATCGCGTCGAAAAGCTGGCCGCCGAACTGGGCAAGCTGGGCGTGGTGTGGTCGTGCAACGCCAAGGCCAATGTTCCGCGCAAGACGCTGGAAGCGATGAAGAAGGGCGGCCTTCGCCTGCTGCTGGTCGGCTATGAATCCGGCAACCAGAAGATTCTGCACAATATCAAGAAGGGCCTGTTGGTCGAAGTCGCCAAGCGCTTTGCCCGCGATTGCCATGATCTGGGCATTGTGGTGCACGGCACCTTCATTCTGGGCCTGCCGGGAGAGACCCGCGAAACCATCCAGGAAACCCTGGCCTTCGCCAAGGAAGTCAATCCGCGCACCCTGCAGGTTTCGCTGGCGGCGCCCTATCCCGGCACCTATCTCTACAAGCAGGCCAAGGAAAATGGCTGGTTCGCCAGCGATGTCGACCTGTTGACCGACGACGGCACCCAGATCGCGCCGCTCAACTACCCGCATCTGGGGCATACCGAGATCTTCGAGTCGGTGGAGGAGTTCTACAAGAAATTCTATTTCCGCCCCTCCAAGATCGCCGAGATCGTGGGCGAGATGCTCACCTCGCGCGATATGCTGGTGCGGCGCTTGCGCGAAGGCGTGGAATTCTTCCAGTTCCTGCGCCACCGCGAAGACATGATCGTCTCCTGACGGCGTGAGGAACCTCATCGTCACGGCGGACGGCGAGAAGCGGTTCGCCGCAGGCGAACGAAACGGTCGTCGCACGACGCTGTCGCTAACGACGGACCGTTTCGAGTGCCGAGCGCCGCGAGCTTGGGCGAGCGGCAGGGCGCCGCATCAACCATGAAGCGGCTCATCATTACCGCCGATGACTACGGGGCGTCACCCGAGGTCAACGACGCCGTTCAGCGCTGCCACGAAAACGGCATTCTCACCGCCGCCAGCCTGATGGTGTCAGGCGCCGCGAGCGCCGATGCGGTGCGAAGGGCAAAGGCATTGCCGTCGCTGCGCATCGGCCTGCATCTGGTGCTGGTGGAGGGACGGCCGGTTCTTCCCGCCGCCGATGTGCCCGACCTGGTGGACGATCGCGGGCATTTCCGCACCGACATGGCACGGGCAGGGGCGGCGATGTTTTTCCTGCCCAAGGTGCGCCGCCAGCTGGAGGCCGAGATCGAAGCCCAGTTCGCAGCCTTTGACGCGACCGGCCTGCGCCTCGATCATGTCAACGCCCACAAGCATTTCCATCTGCACCCCACCATCGCGGGCCTGATCGTCAGCATCGGCAGGCGCCATGGCGTGCGCGGCGCGCGGGTGCCACTGGAGCCGCAGCACATCCTGCGCCAAGTGGAACCGCACGGGACTTGCGCACGCGTGGCGCTGACAGCGCCTTTCGCGCGCGCCCTGCGCGGCCGGTTAAAAAGGGCCGGCATTGCCGCGCCGGACCAGGTGTTCGGTCTTGCCTGGTCGGGCGCTATGAATGCCGCGCGCCTTGCCGGGCTGTTAACCCACCTGCCAGATGGGCTTTCGGAGATATATATGCACCCGGCCACCGGCGAATATCCCGGCTCCGCCCCGGGATATGAATATCGCGCCGAAATGGCGGCTTTGACGGACCCCCGCATGGCGGCGTTGATCGCGGCCGGCGATATTCGTCTTGGCGGCTTTGGCGACTTTCCGGTACACTAGGAAAACAGCGCTCGACGCTGACAATTCAAGCACTTAAGGCTGTCATTGATGAGTAGTCCGGCTTTTGCCATACCGCCCGATCTGACCCGCGACACCGGCACAATGCCGGGCGATGGCCCGATCAAATGGGGCGGCGACGAACACAAGCGGCTGTTCTGCAAGACCCTGCTCGACACCCACGATCCCTACAAGCCGGCGGTGTTGGACTGGCCCAAGCTTGGCGAGGAGGCGGAAAAGCGCATCACGGCGCTGCCGATCTGGGATATCGCGGTACAGACCGAGAACCGCGCCGGACTGAATGTCTGCACCTATGCCGAAGGCGTGCCCGATGCCCTGCTGCGCAAGGCGATCGAACTGAACGGCTTTGAAGAACGGCGCCATCGCCATGTCCTGGCCAATCTGGTCGAAGCCTATGGCATCAAGCTGGCGCCCGAGCCGGTCTATGAAAAACCGAAAAATCCCGAATGGGCCTTCCTGGTCACCGGCTACAGCGAATGCATCGATTCCTTCTTCGCCTTCGGCCTGTTCAAGGCGGCGAAGGACACCGGCTATTTCCCGCCGGAACTGGTCGAGACCTTCGATCCCGTCGTGAACGAGGAGGCGCGCCACATTCTGTTTTTCGTGAACTGGGTCGCCTGGCATCGCCGCAACATGCCATTCTGGCGCCGCCCCTGGTTCGAGCTCAAGGTTCTGGCGGTCTGGCTGTTCCTGGTCTATGAGCGCATGGGCATCGCCTCGGACGTTTCCAACGGCCAGCAGGACAATAATTTCACCGTCAATGGCGCCGAAGCGCTGGGCTCGGATGTTGACGTGGGCGAACTGATCGCCCTTTGTCTTGCCGAGAATGACCGCCGGCTGGCGCCGTACGACAATCGCCTCAAGCGGCCCCGTTTCGTGCCGTTCCTGGCCCGGCTGGCATTGAAATTCATCGGACCGAAAAAGAAAGTCGCGGCATGAAAATCGGCTCCCAGGAACATCGCGACACATTCTGCGGCCATTTCATGCGGACCTATACCGAGTTTGATCCCAATGCGCTGCCCTGGCCGGAGCTGGACGAGGCGGCGCTGCAGCGCCTGAAATCCGTGCCTTTCTGGGAAGAGGTTTTCTACACCGAGCGGCGGGCGGGGGCGATCGTTGCCGCCTTTACCGAAACCATCACCGACCCGGTGCTGAAGGAGGCCGTCAAGCTGCAGGGCTTCGAGGAAGCCCGTCACGCCCAGCTGATCCGGGTGATGATTGAGAAATACGGCATCGATGCGGCGGAGCGCCCGCTGGAGGACGTTTCCGACAATGTCGAAACCCGCTTCAAGGATTTCGGTTTCGGCGAATGCATGGATTCATTTCTCGGATTTGGCGTTTTCAAGATCGCCTTGCAGTCGGAGTTTCTGCCCCAGGAGATGTTCAACATCTTCGAAACCCTGATGTATGAGGAAACAAGGCATATCGTTTTTTTCGTCAACTGGATGGCCTATACCCAGGCGCGCAAGGGAATTGTCGCGCGCCTGCTGCTGCCCTTCACCAGTTTCCGCTTCTACATGCGTGCGCTGGGCCGGATGATCGGCACCGCTAAGCGCGGCAAGGATTTGAATGACGGCAAGGAATTCACGGCCACCCAGGCCAGCGTCTTCCTGGACGGCTTCACCTTCCGGCGGTTTCTCGAGGATTGCTATTCCGAAAACCGCCGCCGCATGGGCGCATTCGATGCCGAATTGCTGCGCCCGAGCTTCCTGCCCCAGCTGGCCGAAACCGCCCTGGGAGCGATGCGCCTGTGGAGCTTCCGCGCCAAGCCGCTGCCGGCCTGATCTGTTATGAAATGGACCCCCAAGATCGGCGTGACCGTCGCGCTGCTGGCGGGTCTGGTCGCCGCCGTCTATCTCATCTGGGCCATTGGCTTTGGCGCGGTATTCGCCAGCATCGCTCGCGCCAGCTTCGGCGGATTGGCGCTGCTGTGCCTTTACGCGCTGCTGATGTTTGTTCCGCTGGGTTTCGCCTTGTACTTTCTGCTGCCGCCCTTGCAGCGCCGCCCGGTCGCCCAGCTCTACATTGCCCGCCTGGTGCGCGATTCCATTGCCGAGATTTCACCTTTCTCGCCGGTGGGCGGCATGGTGGCAGCGGCTCGGCTGATGATTCTCAAGGGCATGGATGCCGCCTATGCCGCGGCATCGATTGCCGCCGACGCCACCACCGAAGCCATGGCGCAGGTGGTGTTCCTGGCTTTCGGCCTCGGAATCGGTTTCACGCATTTTCGCCATCTGCAAAATGGCGGCCCGCTCGCCGAGGCGATGATCGTCGTTCTGCTGCTGGCGGTTCCAGGTATTACATTGCTGGTCATTTTGCTCAGGCGCGGCGCGGGATTTGCCGAAAAAATGGCCGGGCGATTTTTCCCGCAGGTCAGGCAGGGCGTTTCATTCCGGGCCGCGATTGAAGATATTTACGATTCTCACGCGCGGCTGGCTGCCTCGGCGGCGCTGCACCTGCTGGCATGGTTCACCGCCGGCGGCGGCACGTTCATTGCGTTCCGCCTGGTCGGCGGCCAGATCAATCTGGTCAACGCCCTCGCGCTGGAAGCGCTGCTCTGCACCATCCGCAGCATCGCGGCTTTCGTGCCCGCCGCCATCGGGGTGCAGGAGGCCGGCTATGCCATGCTGGCGCCGCTGTTCGGGCTCCCGGCCGAGCTGGGGCTTGCTGTGTCGCTCCTCAAGCGCGCGCGGGAGATCGTGCTGGGCGTTCCGGCGCTGATTTACTGGCAGAGCGTCGAAAGTCGCAGAGCATTCTCCGGTGCGAGTCTCAACCATGAGTGATATCGTGCTGGTGACGGGAGCTTCCGGTTTTGTCGGCGCGGCCGTGGCGCGCGCGGCCGTGGCGCGGGGCTTTAAAACCAGAGTGCTGATGCGGCCCACCGCCAGCCGCGCCAATATCAGGGGCCTGGATGTCGAACCGGTCAGCGGCGACATGCGCGACGCCGCTTCCATGGCCGCCGCCATGTCCGGCGCGCGTTACCTGTTTCATGTCGCGGCGGATTACCGGCTTTGGGCCCGGGATCCGGGCGAGATTGAACGCAACAATCTGGATGGCGCCCGCGCCACCATGCAGGCTGCGCTCCGCGCCGGCGTGGAGCGGGTCGTCTATACGTCGTCGGTGGCCGCCCTGAAGCCCGGCGCCGGCGAGGCGGTGGATGAGGCCTCGCGCCACACGCCGCAAAGCGTGATCGGCGCCTATAAGCGCAGCAAGCTGGTGGCCGAACGCGAAGTCGAACGCCTGATCGTGGAAAAGAATCTTCCCGCCGTGATCGTGTCGCCTTCCACGCCCATCGGGCCGCGCGACATCAAGCCAACCCCGACCGGCCGCATCATTGTCGAGGCCGCCACCGGCCGCATGCCCGCCTTTGTCGATACCGGCCTGAACCTGGTGCATGTCGAGGATGTGGCGGAAGGCCATTTCCTGGCGCTGGAAAAAGGCCGTATCGGGCAGAATTATATTCTGGGCGGCGAGGATGTTTCGCTAGAAACCATGCTGGGCGACATCGCTGGGCTGACCGGCCGCCGCCCCCCACGCGTAAAATTGCCGCGCTGGCCCCTGTTCCCGCTCGCTTATGGCGCCGAACTGATGGCGCGGCTAACGGGCCGGCAGCCCTTTCTCACCGCCGATGCGCTGCGCATGTCGCGCTACTGGATGTTTTTTTCCTCCGCCAAGGCGAAAGCCGAATTGGGCTTTGCGGCGCGGCCTTACCGGGAGGGCCTGAAGGATGCGCTGACCTGGTTCGGCACCAACGGGTACTTGTCGTGACAGACGATTGGGTAACGATTGCGGGCATCGTGTTTGGCTTCTTGCCGCTGGCAATCTGGCTTTACCTGCTGCTGGGCCGTGACTGGTTCTGGCAATTGAATGAGCGCGACACGCGGGGCGAACCGCCCGCACCCGCCCGCTGGCCATCGGTGGTTGCGGTGGTGCCGGCGCGCAATGAGGCCGACGTCATTCAGCACAGCATCGCCAGTCTGCTGGCCCAGGAATATGGGGGGGACTTGCGCGTCATCCTGGTGGACGACCAGTCCGATGACGGCACCGGAGATCTCGCCCGCGCCTTGGCTTCGGACAGGCTGACCGTAATCGGCGGCGCTCCGCGGCCCCCGGGCTGGACCGGCAAGCTCTGGGCGATGAAGCAGGGCTGCGATCATGCCGCCGGGATTTCGCCGGAATTTCTCTGGTTCACCGATGCCGATATCGCCCATAGCCCGGACAACCTTTCCCGGCTGGTGGCGCGGGCGCAAAGCGGCGACAAGGCCCTGGTCTCGCTGATGGCGCGGTTGTCCTGCCGCACGGCCGCCGAGCATTTCCTGGTTCCCGCCTTCGTGTTTTTTTTCGAAATGCTGTTTCCGTTTGGCGCCGTCAACGATCCTGCCCGGCCCATCGCGGCGGCGGCAGGCGGCTGCATGCTGGCGCGCAAGAGCGCCTTGGACGCGGCGGGCGGCATTGAAGCCATTCGGCACAACATCATTGACGATTGCGCCCTGGCCCGCGCCATGAAGGCGCAAGGCCCCATCTGGCTGGGCCTGACAGACCGGGCGGTGTCGCTTCGGCCCTATGAGCGGCTTTCCGAAATTCGCCACATGGTGTCGCGTTCGGCCTATGCCCAGCTGGATTTCTCGCCGCTCCTGTTGATCGGCACCCTGCTGGGTCTGGGCGTCGTGTATGTCGCGCCAGTCATGACTGCCCTGTTCGCCTGGGAGATTCCGCAATTGGCGGGCTGGACGGCATGGATCATCATGGCGCTGATGTTCCAGCCGATCCTGCGTTTCTATCGCCTGTCGCCTTTGTGGGGCATCGCCTTGCCCCTGATCGGCATTTTTTACGCCGGCTTCACGTTCGACTCCGCGCTGCAGCACTGGCTCGGGCGGGGCGGCATGTGGAAGGGCCGAGCGCAGGCCATGGAAAATATCCGGAGCGAAAAGGCATGAGCGGCGAGGTGCTCCAGTCAGGCAAGGGCCACAAGGACGAGAATTTCCCGGTCGCGTCTTTCCTGATCGCCCCCCGGCACCGTCCGGCGATACTGGCCTTCTACGGTTTCGTGCGCTTCGCCGACGATATTGCGGATCACGCCACAGCATCGCCGGCTGAAAAATTGCGCCTGCTGGAAGAAATGCGCGCCACTCTGGTGGGGGAAAGCGATGCCTCGCCCGAAGGCGTAAACCTGCGCACCGCGCTGGCGGAGAAGAATCTGGGGCCCGCCCACGCCCTCGACCTTCTGGAGGCCTTTCGCCGCGATGTGACCAAGCTGCGTTACCGCGACTGGGAGGATCTGCTGGACTATTGCCGCTATTCGGCCATGCCGGTGGGCCGTTTTGTCCTCGACGTGCACGGCGAAAGCCGCGACTCATGGCACGCCAATGACGCACTCTGCGCCGCCCTGCAAATCATCAATCACCTTCAGGATTGCGCCAAGGATTACCGCCAGCTGAACCGGGTCTATCTCCCCGAGGACGCTCTTGCTGCGGCAGGGGCGGAAGCGGGAGATTTGGCCGCTCCCGCCGCCAGCCCGGCGTTGAAAAGCGTGATCGCCGCCCTGGCCCGGAAAAACGCGGGATTGCTGGCAAAATCCAGGAATTTTGGGCGGCAATTGCGGGGTACGAGGCTTGCCTTGGAAGTCGATCTCATTCAAACCCTCGCCGAAGATTTGAACACCAAGCTGACCCGCCGCGATCCGCTATCCCAGACCGTGCATCACTCCAAACCCGCCGTCGCGGCGCTGTTCCTGACGATGCTGCCCGGCTTCGCCCTCCGGCGCCTGATAAAATGAGTTTCCGATGCCCGACAGCATGAACGCGCCCCAGATGAATGCGCCTCAGTCCAAGGCCGTCAAGAAAAAGGCCAGCGGCAGCTCCTTCTATACCGCGATGCGGCTGATGGCCAGGCAGGAGCGCGACGCCATGTTCGCGATCTATGCGTTCTGCCGCCGGGTCGACGACATCGCCGATGACGGCGTCGGGACGCGGCCGGAACGGCATGAGCGGCTCGACGCCTGGCGTGCCGACCTGGAGGCGCTTTTTGCCGGGGCGCCTTGCGCGCAGGCCGCGTTCCTGGCCCCGGCGGTGATGCAGTATGGCCTGCGCAAGGAAGATTTCCTGACCATTCTGGACGGCATGGACATGGATGTCGCCGAGGACATCGTGGCCCCCGATCTCATCACGCTCGATCTTTATTGCGAGCGGGTGGCCAGCGCTGTCGGCCGTCTTTCGATCAAGGTGTTCGGGATGGAGGAAGGCCCCGGCTTCCAGTTGGCCCATCATCTTGGCCGCGCCCTGCAGCTCACCAACATATTGCGCGATATCGATGAAGATGCCGATATCGGCCGCCTCTATCTGCCGCGCGAGTATCTTTTCGCGGCGGGATTCAAATCCCTGGATCCCAGGATGGTGGTATCCGATCCCCGGGTGGACACGGTCTGCCGCCAGGTGTCGGCCCTGGCGCATGAGCATTACGACAAGGCGCAAGCCGTGCTGACGGTCAAACCCAAAGGCCGTATCGCCACACCCTGGCTGATGGGCGCGGTCTATTCGGAAATTCTCAGCGCCACCGAAGCCGCCGGTTTCGCACCGCCGCGCCGCCGCGTCTCGCTTGGCAAGGGCAAGCTCCTGTCGCTGGTGCTGCGCTCGAAATTTCTATGAAGACGGCTGCGCATGCCCATGTGATCGGGGCGGGGCTGGCGGGCCTTGCTGCCGCCACCTGCCTGGCAGGGCGTGGCGTAGCCGTGACGTTGTTCGAAGCGGCGGGGCAGGCGGGCGGGCGTTGCCGCTCCTATTTCGATCCCAATTTCGACGGCGTGATAGACAATGGCAATCATTTCATCCTGACCGGAAACCAGGCGGCCTTTGGATATCTGCGTCGCATCGGCGCCAGCGCCGCGATGCAAGGCTCGGCATTGCCCGAGAAGGATTTTTTTGCCCTCGCGACCGGCGAGCGCTGGACTATCAGGCCCAATCCCGGCCGCGTACCCACCTGGGTGTTCGACGCCAGGCGCCGGGTGCCTGGGACGGTACCGGCCGAATATCTGGAACTGACCAAATTGCTGCTGGCGCGTCCGGGCCAGCGCATATGCGATGTGCTGTCCTGCAAGGGCGTGTTGTGGGAAAGGCTGCTGCAGCCTTTCTTCCTGGGGGCGCTGAACACCCGGCCGGAAGAGGCATCCGCCGTGCTGGCCGGTGCCCTGGTGCGCAGGACTTTCCTGCGTGGCGGCAACGCCTATCGCACCCGAATAGCCCATCCCACGCTGGCGGCGGCCTTTATCGATCCCGCGCTGGAATTTCTCAAGGCGCGGGGTGCCCAGATACGGTTCAACGAAAGGCTGCGCGCCATCACCTTTGGCGGGCGCGCCGCAGCGGCCTTGGAATTTCCCGATGCCACCCTGCCGCTGTCCGGCCAGGACATGGTGATCCTGGCGGTGCCGCCCTGGGTGGCCAGGGACCTGGTGCCGCGCCTGTCGGCGCCGACTGAATTCCGCAGCATCATCAATGCCCATTTCAAATATCCGGCGCCGGCCGGCGCTTCTGGCATGCAGGGTATGATCGGCGGCACGGCGGAATGGATATTCACCTTCCCGGACCGCATTTCCGTGACCGTTTCGGCTGCGGACGCGATCGTGGACCGGGATCGCGCCGACCTGGCGCAGACATTGTGGGCGGAAGTCTGCGCCGCCCTGGACATTTCCGCGCCATTGCCCAAGTGGCAGATCGTCAAGGAAAAGCGCGCCACCTTCGCCGCCACCCCGGCGCAGAATGCGATGCGGCCTGCGGCGGCGACCGGCTGGCGCAATTTCTTCCTGGCCGGCGACTGGACCGATACCGGCCTGCCCGCCACTATAGAAGGCGCGGTCCAGTCGGGCGAAACGGCGGCGGCTTTGGCGCTGCGGCAACTATCCTTATAGTCGCCATCATGAACCAGTTGGCCCCATTTCCCAGCCTGGACGGCAGCATTCGTTCCGCCACCGAGGCTCTGCTGGCGCAGCAGCGCCCCGACGGCCATTGGGTCTATGAGCTGGAAGCCGACGCCACCATCCCGGCGGAATACGTCCTGCTGGTGCATTACCTGGCGGAAACGCCCAACCTGGAGCTGGAACGCAAGATCGGCGTCTATCTGCGCCGCATCCAGGGCGCCCATGGCGGCTGGCCGCTTTACCATGAAGGCGGTTTCGATATTTCCGCCACGGTGAAGGCCTACTTCGCCCTCAAGATGATCGGCGACGACATCCATGCGCCGCACATGGCGCGGGCGCGCGAAGCTCTGCACCAGCGCGGCGGCGCCATCAAGGCCAACGTCTTTACCCGCATTCTGCTGGCGCTCTATGGCCAGACCAGCTGGTCGAATGTCCCCACCGTGCCCGTGGAACTGATCCTGCTGCCGCGCTGGATTCCCATCCATCTGTCCAAGATGAGCTATTGGGCCCGCACCGTGATCGTGCCGCTGCTGGTGCTGGCGGCGAAGCGGCCGCTGGCGCGCAATCCGCGCGGCGTACAGATCGCCGAACTGTTCGTACCGGGCGTGGGCGCCGCCAGTCCGCGCGCGCCGCACCAGAGCGCCGGCTGGTCGGCGTTCTTTGCCGCGCTGGACTGGGGCCTGAAGCGGTTCGAACCGTTTTGGCCGAAAAGCTTGCGCGCCCGCGCCATCGAGAAATGCCGCGCATGGACGACGGAGCGGCTGAACGGCGAGGACGGGCTGGGCGCCATCTATCCCGCCATGGCCAACAGCGTGATGATGTATGACGTGCTGGGCTTTCCGCCGGATCATCCCGACCGCGCCATCGCCCGCAAATCTGTTGAAAATCTTCTGGTGATCAAGGACGAAGAAGCCTATTGCCAGCCCTGCGTCTCGCCGGTCTGGGATACGGGCCTTGTCGCGCATGCCCTGCTGGAAACCGGCGATGCCAAGGCCGAAGCCGCCGTGACGCGGGCGCTGGAATGGCTGAAGCCGCTGCAGATCCTGGATGTGAAGGGCGACTGGGCCGAAGAAAAACCCGATGTGCGGCCGGGCGGCTGGGCCTTCCAGTACCGCAACGATTATTATCCCGACACCGACGACACCGCCGTGGTGGTGATGGCGATGGACCGGGCGCAGAAGCGTGGGCTGGCCAGCGGCTATGACGCCGCCATCGCCCGCGCCGCCGAATGGATTGACGGCCTGCAAAGCCGGGATGGCGGCTGGGGCGCCTTCGACGCCGACAACAGCTATTTTTACCTCAACAATATCCCCTTCGCAGATCACGGCGCGCTGCTCGATCCGCCGACCGAGGATGTCTCGGGCCGCTGTGTCGGCATGATCGCGCAGCTGGGCGGCGATGCCGCGCGGCTCAAATTGGGTATGGACTATTTAATTCGTACACAGATGAAAGACGGCTCCTGGTTCGGCCGCTGGGGGGTGAATTACATCTATGGCACCTGGTCGGCGCTGGCGGGGCTGAACGGCGCGGGGCTTGCGCCGGATCATGACACCATGAAGCGAGGTGCGGACTGGCTGATCAATATCCAGAATTCGGACGGCGGCTGGGGCGAGGACTGCAACAGCTACAAGCTGGACTACCAAGGCCATGAACCGGCGCCCTCCACCGCCTCGCAAACCGCCTGGGCGATGCTGGGCCTGATGGCGGCGGGGCAGGTGGATCATTCGGCGGTGGCGCGGGGCATCGCCTGGCTGTTCGCCAACCAGCAGCCGGATGGGTTGTGGGAACAGGCGCACTACACCGGCGGCGGCTTCCCGCGCGTCTTCTATCTGAATTATCACGGCTATCCGAAATTCTTCCCGCTCTGGGCGCTGGCGCGTTACCGCAATCTCAAAAGCGGCAATTCGCGGCGCACGGAATTCGGGCTGTGACCATCCTCGCCGTCACCGGTTTGACGCGGGAAGCCGAAATCGCCGGCACCGAGGACGTGGTGGCGGTGGCGGGCGGCGGCGATGCCGCGGGATTGGCGCGCAAGCTGGACGCCCTGCATGGCGACATTACTGGCGTGATCTCCATCGGCTTGGCCGGGGCCTTGTCGCCACTCCTGAAAGTGGGCGATGTGGTGATTGCCGACCAGATTACCTTCGGCGCCGAAAAGTGGCGCTGCGACAATCTCTGGCGCGTGGCTCTGGCGGCGAAATTGCCCGGCGCGCATCAGGGGCCGCTGATCGGCAGCAACATCATTCTGGAAAACCCGCTGGCCAAGGCCGCGCTCTACGACGCAACCGGGGCGCTGGCGGTGGATATGGAAAGCCAGGTGGCGGCCCGCTTTGCTGCCTCACGCGGCCTCAAGCTGGCTGGCCTCAGGATCATTTCCGACGATGCATCGCATGTGCTGCCGCCGGCAGCCCTGGTGGCGATGAGGCCGGATGGCGGCATCGCGCTCACCAGAGTGTTGTGGTCGGTGGTCAAGAACCCGCTGCAGATCCCGGCGCTGATCCGCACCGGCCGGGCATCCGGCAAGGCCTTCGCGCAGCTACTCCGCTGCCGCGACCTCTGCGGGTCCGGTCTCTGTGGTATTTGACCGGCCGGTCTTGATCTCCGACATTTTGTGCTCGACATGGCGGGCGAAGGTGAACTCCGCCGGGCGCTGTTTCGACAGGTCAATGTCGGGGGCCATCGGGCCGTCGGTCTTCACGCCGCGCATCAGGATGGGCAGGATCTGGAAGGGATTGCGGGTGCTGTCCAGAACCGCGCTGCCCTCGAAGCCGCAATGGACCATGCAGTTGGCGCATTTCTCGTAATTGCCGACCCCGTATTTCTGCCACTCGGTGCCTTCCATCAATTCGGCGAACGTCGCGGCATAGCCTTCGCCCAGCAGGTAGCAGGGCTTCTGCCAGCCGAACACGGTCAGCAGCGGCATGGACCAGGGCGTGCATTCATAGGTTCGGTTGCCGGCCAGGAAATCCAGGAACAGGCTGGACTGGGTAAATTCCCAATCCTTGCCGCCATGGCCGCGGGCGAAAATCTCGCGGAACATTTTCTTGGTATTCTCGCGGTTCAAGAAGTGCTGCTGGTCGGGCGCGCGCTCATAGGCATAACCCGGCGAGACGGTGATGCCGTCCAGGCCCATCGCCATCATCTCGTCGAAGAATTTGGCGGTGCGGTCCGGGTCCGAGCCTTCGAACAGGGTGCAGTTGATCTGGGTGCGAAAGCCGCGCGACTTGGCCAGCTTGATGGCGGCGACGGCCTTGTCATACGTACCGTCCAGGCAAACCGACTTGTCATGCATCGCCTTGTCGCCGTCCAGATGGATGGACCAGGTGAAATTCTCATGCGGCTCATACTGGTCGATCTTTTTCGACAGCAGCAGGGCGTTGGTGCAGAGGATCACGAACTTGTCGCGCTCGATGAAACCCTTGACGATCTTGGCCATGTCGCGGTGAAGCAGCGGCTCGCCGCCGGCGATGGAGACGGCGGGCGCGCCGCATTCGTCGATCGCGGCCATGCACTGGTCATAGGACAGGCGCTGGTTCAATATTTCATCGGGATAATCGATCTTGCCGCAGCCGGCGCAGGCCAAATTGCAGCGGAACAAGGGCTCAAGCATCAGCACCAGGGGATACTTCTTCTGGCCCGACAGATGCTTTTTCATCACATAGGCGCCGATCTTGGCGGCTTGGCGTATGGGAAGTCCCATCTTTAAACCCTCAACTCGGCGGGCAGGCGGAATTCGATATGTTCCTTCTTGCCGTCCATTTGTTCGACCTTGACCTGTTCGATTTCGCCCAGCGCGTCAATCACGTGCTGCACCAGGCTTTCCGGCGCCGAGGCGCCGGCCGTCAGCCCCACAACCGCCTTGCCGCGCACCCATTCGGGATCGAGCTCGCTGCCGTCATTGATCAGATAGGACGGCACGCCTTCCTCAATGCCGATCTCGCGCAGGCGATTGGAGTTTGAGGAATTCTTCGCCCCCACAACCAGGATCACATCGGCGACCTTGGCCAGTTCGCGCACCGAGGTCTGGCGGTTCTGGGTGGCGTAGCAGATATCACTCGTCTCGGGGCCGACGATATCGCGGAAGCGTTTCTTGAGCTCGACAATGATGCCCTTGGTGTCGTCGATCGAAAGCGTGGTCTGGGTAATATAGGCGACCGGCTGGCCGACCGGGATCGGCAGGGTGGAGACATCGGCCTCGCATTGCACCAGATGCACCGGGGCACCGACCTGGCCCATGGTGCCTTCCACTTCGGGATGGCCGGCATGGCCGATCAGGATCAGGGTGCGGCCATGGCTGACATAGCGCTTGCCCTGGTTATGCACCTTGGAAACAAGCGGGCAGGTGGCGTCGAGGACCGGCAAGCCGCGATCCTGGGCGGTCTTGACCACCGATTGGGGCACGCCATGGGCGCTGAACACGGTCACGGCGCCTTCGGGCACCTCATCCAGTTCCTCGACGAAACGCGCGCCCTTGTTCTTCAATGTCTGGACGACATGCTTGTTGTGCACGATCTCGTGGCGCACATAGACGGGCTCGCCATATTTATCGAGCGCCTTTTCCACGATATCGATGGCGCGGACGACGCCGGCACAAAAGCCGCGCGGCTGGGCAAGAATGACTCGCATAAAACTCCTTTTGCGAAGCCGGCCGCCCATTTGGCCGTCGGCCAACAAGATGGGGTCCTCTGTGCAACGCAGCAATCGGCAGTTTCCAGCATCGGGATACCCCATTCAACCCCACAGCCGGAAGGGCTAAATGGGTGGGAACCGCCATGTGGCCAATTTGCCAGAATCAGCGCCGACCGGCTGATTCGGCTGGGAAAATCGTTGCGTCGGGGCCGCGCCGATACCAGATTGTCCCGTAATAGGGCCCGACTCAGGAATTTGGGATGGATTTGGGGGGCCAATCCAGCCATAGGACCTGAAGTGGGCGGGCGCTAAATGGGGCAGTTGGACGTGACCATGGACAAGAAAAAGGCCGGGGAGCCCGCCCCGAGCTCTGTGGAAGCCCGTTCCGATGCCTTGCCCCGCGCCATTGCGGCTGCGGCCATGGCGGTGGACGCAACCCTGCAAACGGTCTTGCCTCGCCCGCACGGCCCCCAAGGCCGCGTCCAGGAAGCCATGCGCTATGCCACCTTCGCCGGCGGCAAGCGGCTGCGGCCATTCCTGGTGCTCCATTCCGCCCGCCTGTTCGGGGTCGATGACGCCCACAGCCTTCGGGTCGGCAGCGCCATCGAGGTGCTGCACACCTATTCGCTGGTGCATGACGATCTGCCCTGCATGGATGACGACGATATGCGGCGCGGCCGTCCCACCACCCATATCGCCTTCGACGAGATGACGGCGGTGCTGGCGGGCGACGGGCTGCTCACCATCGCCTTCGAAATTCTCGCGGATGAAAAGACCCATCCCGATCCGGCGGTGCGCATCGCCCTGGTGGCGCGGCTGGCGGAAGCTTCGGGCCATGACGGCATGATCGGCGGCCAGGTGATTGACATGATCGCCGATACCTTGACGGCGGGCGAAAAATTCGGTGTCGAGGATGTGGTCAACCTCCAGCGCCTCAAGACCGGCCAATTGTTCGAATTCTCCTGCGAGGCCGGACCGATCCTCGGCAAGGCTTCGGCGGAAGACCGCGCTCGCCTGCGCGCCTATGCCCGCGAAATGGGCGTGGTGTTCCAGATCACCGACGACCTGCTCGACGTCACGTCCACCGTCGAGAAAACCGGCAAGGCCGTGGGCAAGGATGCCGGCATGGGCAAGGCGACGCTGGTGACGCTGCTGGGCGTGGACGGCGCCCGCGCCGAAGCGCACAGGCGCGCGCAGGCCGCCATCGCCGCACTGGGGCCCTACGCCGCGCGCTCGCCCGAGCTTTCCGGCCTGCCGCTGTTCCTGCTGGACCGGGAGGCGTGATGAGCAGTACGCCGCTCCTGGACAAGATTGAGTTGCCCGCGGATCTGAAAAAGATCGGCAAGGACAAGCTGGCGCAACTGGCGGCGGAGTTGCGCGCCGAAACGATCGACGCTGTCTCGGTGACCGGCGGACATTTCGGCGCCGGCCTGGGCGTGGTCGAACTCACCGTGGCGCTGCATTATGTGTTCAACGCCCCCAGGGACAAGCTGATCTGGGATGTCGGCCACCAGGCCTATCCCCACAAGATTCTCACCGGCCGCAGGTCGCGCATTCGCAGCATCCGCAAGCCCGGCGGCCTGTCCGGTTTCACCAGGCGCAGCGAAAGCGCCTTCGATCCCTTCGGCGCGGCCCATTCCTCGACCTCGATTTCGGCGGCGCTGGGCATGGCTGTGGCGCGCGACCTCAAGGGCGGCGCCAACCATGTCATCGCGGTGATCGGCGACGGCGCCATGAGCGCCGGCATGGCCTATGAGGCGCTCAACAATGCCGGGGCCCTGAAAAGCCGCCTGATCGTGGTGCTCAACGACAATGCCATGTCCATCGCCCCGCCGGTCGGCGCCCTGGACGCGCATCTGCGCGGGCTGGTTGCCAAAGCGGGCGCCGAGGCATCGCTCTTCACCAATCTGGGTTTTGAATATATCGGGCCGGTGGACGGCCATGATGTGAACGGGCTGGTGAAACTGTTCGAAACATTGCGCGACAAGGATCACACCAAGAATGAGTCAAGGCCGGTTCTGATTCACGCGGTGACGGAGAAAGGCCGCGGCTACGGCCCGGCGGAGAAGTCCGCCGACAAGGGTCATGCCACCGCCAAGTTCGACATCGCCACCGGCGTGCAGGCCAAAGCCGCAGCCGGCGCCCCCACCTATACGGCGGTTTTCGCCAAAGGATTGATCGCCGAAGCCGAGCATGATCCGCGCATCGTCGCCATCACCGCCGCCATGCCGTCGGGCACCGGCGTGGACGCTTTCCAGAAACGTTTTCCCCATCGCACATTCGATGTCGGCATTGCCGAGCAGCATGCGGTGACGTTCGCAGCGGGCCTGGCCGCCGAAGGCATCAAGCCGTTCTGCGCCATCTATTCCACCTTCCTGCAGCGCGGCTACGACCAGCTGGTGCATGACGTTGCCTTGCAGAACCTGCCGGTCCGCTTTGCCATTGACCGGGCCGGGCTGGTGGGCTCCGACGGCGCCACCCATGCCGGCGCCTTCGACCTGGCCTATCTGACCTGCCTGCCGAACATGGTGGTGATGGCGCCGTCCAATGAGGCCGAGCTGATGAACATGGTGGCCACCGCCGCGGCCTATGACGAAGGCCCCTGCGCCATCCGCTTTCCACGCGGCGAAGGTGTAGGCACGGCGCTTCCGGAGCGCGGCCAGGTGCTGGCGATCGGCAAGGGCCGGGTCGTGCGCGAGGGATCACAGGCGGCAATTTTAAGCCTGGGCACGCGGCTGCAGCCCGCCCTGGCGGCGGCCGAGACGCTGGCGGCCGAAGGCGTTTCCATCACCGTGGCGGATGCCCGTTTTGCCAAGCCGCTGGACACCGACCTGATCCGCCGCCTGGTTCGCAGCCACGACCTGCTGGTGACGCTGGAAGAAGGCGCGGCCGGCGGCTTCGGCGCCCAGGTGCTGACATTCCTGGCCAATGAGGGGCTGCTGCGGCCGGGGCTGGAGATTCGCACCCTGACCTTGCCCGATGTCTTTCAGGAACATGACGATCCCGCCCGCCAATATGAAACGGTGGGTCTTTCCGCCAAGGGCATCGCCCACCTGCTGCGCTCCCATCTGGTCCGGAGCCGGGCCGGGGCGGCGGAGTAAGCCCGTTTTTTGAGGCTCGCACGGCCCGCAGAAACGTGGCACTAGGCTGTGCCGGCCATGCGTCCTTATTTTTGCCCGGTTGGCGCAGCAATAATTCGGCTGGCGCGTTTTCCCGGAAAGGCATTTGCAAAAGGCATATTCATGAACCGCATTGTCCAGACTGTTTCCGCTGCCGTTCTTGTTTGCACCGCCGCGGCGCCCGCCCTGGCCCAGGGGAGCGACCCCGCCGCCGCCTCGGTGCAGAATTTTTATGACGCACTAACCGCCAGCATGAAGGCGGGCGGCGGCGCCAAGAACCACTATGAGAAGCTGAGGCCGGCCGTTGAGCAGGACTTCGACCTACCCGGCATGATGGCGCTGTCGGTGGGTCCGACCTGGTCCTCCATTTCCGCCGCCGACCAGAAGACGCTGACCGATGCCTTTGAGCGCATGACCATTGCCAATTATGCGCGCAACTTCGATTCCTATAGCGGCGAGAAATTCACCGTCGATCCCGCCGTCTCGGAACGCGGCACCGACAAATTCGTCAAGTCCACCCTGAAGCCCGCCAGCGGCGACGCCATCGCCTTCAATTATCGCCTGCATCAGGCGGGCAGCAGCTGGAAGATCGTGGATGTCTATCTGGCCGGCAACATCAGCCAGCTGGCCCAGAAGCGCGCCGATTTCGCCTCCACCCTTACGGCCAGCGGGCCGCAGGGCCTGGCGAAAAAGATCAACGCCCTGGCGGACCAGGAACTGGGAAGCTAGATCAGCTTCTCATGCTTGCGTTCGCCCTGCGGGGGCGGCGGCCCCAGCAACGCCGGCGACACGAACAATGTCGTCACCAAGGTCCAGGCCAGCGAGATCATCAGCAACTCGCCCATGCTGGCGGTACCGGGATGATTGGATAGCCACAGCGTGCCGAAACCGGTCGCGGTGGTGAGAGCCGAAAAGATCACGGCCCGGGTCAGCGCCGATTGCAGGAAATTCTTCGCCCCCGCCCGCCACGCCACCACGAAATAGATGTTGAAGGCCACGCCGATCCCCAGCAGCAGGGGCAGGGCGATAATATTGGCGAAGTTCAGCTTCAGGTTCAGCGCGACACAGCTGGCCAGGGTCAGAAGGCCCGCCAGCACCAGCGGCGCCAGGGTCCGTATCACGTCATCCGCCCGTCTCAGCACCACCGCCAGCAGGATGATGATGGCAACAAAGGACAGGATGCCGGCCTCGACAAAGGCGCTGACGATGGTGCGGCCGGATTCGCGGATCGAGATCGGCGCACCCGTTGCCTGGGGGGCCGTGGCCAGCACCTGATCGCTGAAGGCGGACAAGGCGGCGGGATCGTTGCTGGTGTCCTTGGGAAAGGTCTGGACGCGCGCGCTGCCGTCCCTGGCGAGCCATTCCGATTTCATCCCGGCCGGGATGGATTGCAGGGTCACTTTCTGCGGCGTCAGGGAAGCCGACACTTGCCGCAGCATGGTCTGAAGTCCCGGGACAAAGGCCCTGGCGGCGCGCATGCGGTTCTGTAAGCTGCCGGCCGCCAGCTGGTTCAATGTGCCGGCCATGCGGCGCGCAACGTCTGCCGATGCACCCGTGTCCTTGCCGGCGGCGGCCTGCAGCTTGGCGGCGGTGGCGGTCAGGCTGGCCTTGACCTCGGCATCACCGGGCGGCGGCTTGACGTCAAACGGATTGAGCGTGGAATCCAGCAGGCCATTGGCATCGGCGATCACCGCCAGCTTGCGGTCCTGGTTGTCCGGAATGAAGCTGGACAGCGTCAGCGCCTGGGCGACCAGCGGCAGGCTGGAAAGTTTCGCCGCCAGGCTATCCGCCGCCGCCAGGGACGGTGCCGCCGCATCAATGGTGTTGGGCGAGGTTTGCGGATTTTTCATCAGGTCGAACAGGGTCGAGACGGATTCGACCTTGGGGCTGCGCAAATCCAGCGGATTGGAGTCGAAGCGCAGGTACACGGTCAGCACCAGCGCCACCGTGCCCGCCAGCGCCGCGATGCGCAGGACCGTCTTGCGGTGCTGGGTCAGATAGCGATCCATCGGCGCCAGGCCGGTGAAACCGACATCCTCGCCCTCCGCCTCCGGATTCAGCAGCATCAAGAGCGCGGGGAGCAGCGTGATGCTGGTGAGGAAGGCCGCGATCATGCCGACGCCGGCAACAAAGCCGAGCTCGGCAACACCGGTATATTCGGTGGGCAGGAACGAGAAGAACCCAACTGCGGTGGCCAGGGCTGCCAGCGCCAGGGGTACGCCGACGCTGCGCCCGGTATGGCACAGCGCCCTGGCCAGATCGGGCTGATGAAAGCGCTCGCTGCGATAGCGCACCGAGAATTGTATGCCGAAATCCACTCCCAGACCGACGAACAGGGCGATGAAGGCGATGGAGATGATGTTGAACACGCCGACCGCCAAAAGGCCCAGCGCCATGGTGGCGGCCAATCCCACGACCAGCGTCACCAATATCGCCAGGATCAGCTTGAAGGAGCGCAGCGCCAGCCACAGCGTCAGCAGCACGCCGCCCAGCATGGTGCCGCCCATCAGCCAGACGCGGTCGGTGAGCGACGCGAATTCTTCATCCGACAGTGGCACATCGCCGGTCAGACGCACCCGTACCCCATTTTCCGGCGTCAGGCCCAGCGCCAGGGCGGCGTCCCGAATGGCGTTCGAGGCTTTCAGGCCCGGCTCCAGGGCATTGAAGTCCAGCGCCGGCTGGACTTCGATGAAGCGGCGAATTTCCTCCGGCCGCGGCGGCGCGCCGGTGATCAGTGAGCGCCAGGAGAGAAATTTCACCTGGCCGTTCGCGGCCGCCGCGAAACTGTCTTCGAAGCGCGCCATCGGCGCGTCCAGATCGGCGAGTTTCGCCTGCCCCGCCGTCACCCCCATGAGAGCGGTGGAAAGGCTGTCCAGTATTCCCCGCAGCGAGGGGTCCGCAGCCAGGGCGCCCAGAAATGGCTGGGCCTTGAACAATTGCTGCGCCGTGGCCTGCACATCCGAAAGCGGCAGGAACAGCAGGCCATTGTGATCGAAGAATTCGCCGCCGTCGGGACGGCGCACCGACGGAAACAGCGCCTTGTCCGCCGCGATGCGGGCGGACAGCGAGGCTGCGGCGGCTTCGGCCAGTTCCGGCGTCGCCCCGTCAATCACCACCGCGATCAGGTTGGATTGGCCGGGGAATTTGCTGTCAAAGGCGAGCTCGCGCTGGCGCCAACTCACCTTGGCCGAGATCAGCTGCTCGCTGTCGGTGTTCATGTTGAAATGGGTCTGGGTGTAATAGGCCGCGCCCAGGGTAATGAGCAGCGCGGCCAGCACCGTCAGGGCGGCGTGGCGGCAGCAGAAGGTGACGGTGCGCTCGATGATGGGCATGGGAATCCGCCGGAAGGCTTAACCTGTTTCGCGGCCTTCTAAAAGACGGCCGGGATGGGTCAGAAATCCGGCAATTCCGCGCTGGAGGCGGTACTGTCTTCCACCAGGCGCTGGCGGCGCTGACGGTACAGGTCCCGCATGGTGGCGTAGAAATCCACCGAGGCACGCTCGATATCGCGATAGGTGACGATGTTGGCGGCGCGCGAGTCCACCGCTCCGGCAGCGGCCCGAACCAGGCCGACATATTGCGCGCCGGTGTATCGCACATGCCAATAGTAGAGCGGTGAGAAAAAGCCATCCACATAATAACCGCCCACATCGCGCACGGCTGCGGGGCCGACAACCGGCACAACAAGATAGGGGCCTTGCGGCACGCCATAGACGCCCAGCGTCTCGCCGAAATCGCGGTCGCGTGCCGGCAGTCCCCAACCGGTGGCGACATCGAAAATTCCCGCCACGCCGATGGTGGAGTTGATGACAAAGCGCGCCGCCGCCCTGCCGGCATTGCCGAACTGTGTCTCCAGAATGTCGTTGGCGAAATTGACCGGCCCGTTCAGGTTGCCGAGGAAATTATGCACCCCGCGGCGCGCCGGCAGCGGCACCGTGTCGTTGTAGAAGGTCGCCGCCGGCAGGACGGCATGACGATCGATGCGCTGGTTGAGATCGAAGAAGGTGCGGTTCATCCGCGGCCGCGGCTTCCTGATTGTCCGCGGAAGCGCAGCCGGCGGCCAGAAAGCCGAGCGCGCACACCAAGGCCAGTTTCTTCAGATCCATCCGCCCCATATGGCCGCCGCCCGGAATCATTGCCGGTTCGGGACCAAGCCCCATTCTGCTGAAAGCCAATATACGGCAGGCCGCAGGACCTGTCCCAAAAAACCATTTACGCACTGCATCAAATCGCGGAATGATTGGCGCGGACGCGGCTTTACCTTAAGAGACAGGGTAAAGATCGGCACGCCTGCCGAAAAAGCAGGCAGCGGAGGGACTTGAGGCATGGCGGGGCATCCGGAACTTTCACGGCTCAGGGACAGCATTGACAATATCGATGCGGCGTTGATCCATCTTCTGGCGGAACGGTTCAAATGCACGCAGGCCGTCGGCCATTACAAGGCCCTTCACGATCTGCCGCCCGCCGATCCGGCGCGCGAGGCCGCCCAGATAGCGCGGCTGCGCGCCCTGGCCAGTGGCGCCAAGCTCGATCCGGACTTCGCCGAGAAATTCCTCGCCTTTGTGGTCAAGGAAGTGATCCGGCACCACGAATCCATCCGCGCGGCCAAGACCTAGAATTCATTGTACGCTGCCGCACGAATGAAAAGGGGCGGCCCCTGACGGGCCGCCCCTATTTTTCCGTCTCGACAGGTGTTTTTTCTAGAATGCCAGCGCCTTCGCCATGCGGACCTGCGGCAGCGCGGTGATGGCGGCGATCGTGCTGTCGGCCACCTGGCCGTCCACCTCGACAAGGCAGATCGCATCCTGGCCGGGGGCGCTGCGGCCCAGGGTGAAGTTGGCGATATTGACCTTGGCGTCGCCCAGGATCGTGCCCAGCCTGCCGATGAAGCCCGGCTTGTCCTCGTTCACCACATAAAGCATGTGCGGCGCGAATTCGGCGTCTAGGTTGATATCCTTGATCTGGATCATGCGCGGGCGGCCGTCCGAGAACACCGTGCCGGCGACGCGGCGGGTGGTGTCGCCCATGGTGACCACGATCTTGATATAGCCTTCATAAATGCCCTGGCGGTCGCGGCGCGTCTCGCTGACCTTGATGCCGCGTTCCTTGGCGATGATGGGGGCGTTGACCATGTTGACCTCGGACAGCATCGGCTTGAGCAGGCCCGACAATGCCGCCTGGGTCAGGGCGCGGGTGTTGAGCGTCGCGGCGGTGCCTTCATAGATGATTTCCACCGCCGTCAGGCTGGTGCCGGTCAGCTGGCCCGCGAAGGAGCCCAGCTTTTCCGCCAGCGAAATCCACGGCCCGACTTTCTGTGCCTCGGCCGCCGAGATGGACGGCATGTTGAGGGCATTGGTGATGGCGCCGGTCAGGAGATAATCGGAAATCTGCTCTGCGACCTGCAGTGCGACATTCTCCTGCGCCTCGTTGGTGGAAGCGCCCAGATGCGGCGTCGCCACCACCTTTTCGTTGCCGAACAGGACATTTTCCTTGGCCGGTTCGACGGCGAACACGTCCAGCGCCGCGCCCGCGACTTGGCCGCTGTCGAGCGCCGCCTTGAGCGCCGCTTCGTCGATCAGGCCGCCGCGGGCGCAATTGACGATGCGCACGCCTTTCTTGGTCTTGGCGATGGCTTCGGCCGAGAGAATATTCTTGGTCTCCGGCGTCATCGGCACATGCAGGGTGATGAAATCGGCGCGGGCGAGCAGGTCGTTCAGTTCCACCTTCTCCACGCCCATGTCCTCGGCCCGCTCCGGCGACAGGAAGGGGTCATAGGCGATCACCCGCATCTTCAACCCGCGGGCGCGGTCGGCGACGATGCTGCCGATATTGCCGGCGCCGATCAGGCCCAGCACCTTGCCGGTGATTTCCACGCCCATGAAGCGGTTCTTTTCCCATTTGCCGGCCTGGGTCGAGGCGTTGGCGGCGGGCAATTCGCGGGCCAGGGCCAGCATCAGCGAGATGGCATGCTCGGCGGTGGTGATGGAGTTGCCGAAGGGCGTGTTCATCACGATCACGCCGGCGGCGGTGGCGGCGGGGATATCGACATTGTCGACGCCGATACCGGCGCGGGCCACGACTTTCAGTTTCTTGGCGGCCTTGATGACATCGGCGGTGATCTTGGTCGCCGAGCGGATGGCGATGCCGTCATACTGGTCCACCACAGCCAGCAATTCTTCCTTGGTCATGCCCGGCTTGTTGTCGATTTCGACGCCGCGCTCCTTGAAGATGGCGACGGCGGCGGGCGAAAGCTTGTCGGCGATCAGAACCTTGGGCATGGGAAGCTCCATGAATGAAAATGGGGAAAGGAAAATCCCGGCGGCTTTGCGCGCGCCGGGATTGAGGGATCAGGCGGCCTGGGGCGCTTTGACCTGGGCGAACGCCCAATCGAGCCAGGGAGTCAGCGCCTGAAGGTCGGCGGTGTCGACCGTGGCGCCGCACCAGATGCGCAGGCCCGGCGGCGCGGCGCGATAGCCGGCGATGTCGAGCGCGACGCCCTCTTTTTCAAGAACGGAAGCGATCTTCTTGGCGGCTTCGGCCTTGGCTTCGTCGCTGAGGGCGGCGAACCAGGGATCGGTGATCTTGAGGCAGACCGAGGTGTTGGAGCGGATCGCTTCATTCTCGGCCAGGAAATCGGCCCAGCCGGCTTTCTTGGTCCAGTCGGCCAGCACCTTGAGATTGGCGTTGGAGCGGGCGATCAGGCCCTTCAGGCCGCCCACGCCGTCGGCCCAGGTCAGGGCGTCGAGATAATCCTCCACCGCGATCATCGAGGGCGTGTTGATGGTCTCGCCTTCGAAAATACCGTCCACGAGCTTGCCGCCCTTGGTCATGCGGAAAATTTTCGGCATCGGCCAATGCGGGGTGTAAGCCTCCAGCCGCTTCACGGCATTGGGGGACAGCACCAGAATGCCGTGCGCCGCTTCGCCGCCCAGCACTTTCTGCCAGGAGAAGGTGGTGGCATCCAGCTTGTCCCAGGGCAGCTCCATGGCAAAGGCGGCGCTGGTGGCGTCGCAAATGGTGATGCCTTCGCGGTCGGCCGGAATCCAGTCGCCATTCGGAACCTTCACGCCGGAGGTGGTGCCGTTCCACAGGAACACGATATCGCGGTTTTTCGCCGCCTTCAGTTCCGGCAGCTTGCCGTAGCCGGCCTTGTGCACCTCGGCCTTCAGCTTGAGCTGCTTGACCGTGTCGGTGACCCAGTCCTCGCCGAAGCTTTCCCAGGCAAAGATGTCGATTTCCATCGGCCCCAGCAGCGACCACATTGCCATTTCCATGGCGCCGGTGTCCGAGGCGGGCATGATGCCGATCTTGTAATCGGCGGGAATGCCCAGGATTTTCCGGGTGCGCTCAATCGCGTCCTTCAGCTTGGCTTTGCCGGGCTTGGAGCGGTGGGAGCGTCCCACCAGCGCGCCTTTGAGGGCTTCGGGGGTCCAGCCGGGGCGCTTGGCGCAGGGTCCGGACGAAAAAAAAGGCCGCGCGGGACGCACAGCCGGTTTGGTCACTTCAGTCATGTCATTCATTCCTTCCAGAATGATAGCACCTCGTTGGGGAGGTGTGGCCCGGCGCCGATATAGGGTGATGGCGGACCCCAGTCAATAAGGAACATTACCAAGGTCTGGCGCGTTTCCCCTTGGCACGGAAAAGCAGGGAAAATCATGCCGATCGCCGCCAAAACGACCGACTCGCCCACACTGGGCATCGCCAGCGACACGCTGGCTTTCATCATCGAGAAGGCCCGCGAGTTCGACGTCAAGCAAAGCGACAGCGATCCGGACAGCGGCTCCAATCCCAGCGATGACGGCATTGCCGACATTCTGGAGGACAAGGCGGACGACGCGACGCGGGAAGAACTGGTGGGCGCCATCCGCGAACTGAACGAAGACGAGCGCGCCGAACTGATTGCGCTGGCCTGGCTGGGACGCGGCACCTACGACCTGGAGGAATGGGACGAGGCAGTCAGCACGGCCCGTTCCGAACATGGCAAGCGCGCCGCCGAATATCTGATCGGTCTGCCGCTGCTGGGCGACTATCTGGAAGACGGCATGGCGTTGTTCGACGAAGGCATTGTGGACGAGGACGACAAGACCGAAGGCGTCAATGCCGAGAATGAACCGCTGGGCAACATGCCCGACCGCAAGCCGGATCGTAATCTCTAAACTTCTATTTCGCCCGTCAGGTACAGGGCGCAGGGTCCCGCAAGCACCGTGCGCGCGCCATCGTCCGTGCACAGAATATCTCCGCCGCGGGCGCTGGCCTGCCGCGCCAGCAGGGTTTTCTTGCCCAGCCGCTTTGCCCAGAAAGGCGTCAGGGCGCAATGCGCCGAGCCGGTCACCGGATCCTCGGGCACGCCGAAATAGGGCGCGAAAAAACGCGAGACGAAATCATAAGGCGCGCCATCGCCTTTGGTCGTTGCCAGAAGCGAGCCGGCCTCGATCCGCAGCAGCACCGCTTCCAGATTGCCGTCCGGCTTCAGCGCCTTGATGTCGGCAGGCGAAGGCCACACCGCGATCAGCGCGCCGGCGCCGGCGCCGCCCTTGCGGCTGAAATGCAATTCCACCGGCGGCAGCGTGCCCAGCGCCGCGCCCAGCGCGGCGGCGAAACCCGGCGGCGGCATATATGGTTCCGACGCGGCGGAGGGCAGGGACATCACATTGCGGCCGTCCGGTCCGCGCGAGACTTTCAGTTCGCCGGAGCGGGTCTGGAACCGCACCTCGTTCAGGGCGGGATCGAGCATGTTGAAAATGACATGGGCGCTGGCCAGCGTGGCATGGCCGCACAGTTCCACTTCGGAGTTGGGCGTGAACCAGCGCAAGTCATAGTCGCCGGCGCTCTTGCGCACGAAGAATGCCGTCTCGGCCAGATTGTTCTCGCCGGCGATTTTCTGCATCAGTTCGGTTTCAATCCAGCGCTCCAGCGGAACGACGGCCGCGGGATTGCCTTCCAACACCTTGGGCGCAAACGCGTCCACCTGCCATAGTTTGAGCTTCATGGTGATCCCCTGTGACGGGGCAAGACTAGCTGACCCTTGGAAACGGGAAACCGCGCCGGACGCATGGCGGCACTGCGTT
Organism: uncultured Alphaproteobacteria bacterium; assembly: GCA_903857685.1. Lineage (GTDB taxonomy): Bacteria > Pseudomonadota > Alphaproteobacteria > Micropepsales > Micropepsaceae > Rhizomicrobium. The sequence continues at coordinate 8,865 of CAIOFO010000073.1, read as the reverse complement.
TGCACCGAGGCTGTTTCGTCAGCGATAAAGATAATCCGCCGGCAGGCCCAGCCGCACGCAGGCCTGGACAGGCGGGCTCGCCGTGATGCGGAGCCGGTCGCTGAAAGCCCCGATCCGGCGCATGAGGCTGCGCTCCCAGGGCGCCAGTCCGTATTTTTCATCGAGCCCAAGCTTGGCGCGCAATTCGCCAGGCAATATTTCCGTTCCGGCCCGGATGAAAAGACCCTGCAGCGGACGCAGCCAAACCGGCAGCAGCGGGGCCTGCCGCATGATGTCGAGAAATTCGAAAATGATGTCCGAGCGTTCCAGCCGGGGCGTCATCGCCGCAAAAAGCGCAGACTGGTCGGCGCGGGAGCGGGGCGCGGCGCTGGCGCGGTACAAGGCCGCCGCCGCGCCGCCCTCGGCATAGAATTGGTCGCGCTCCGGGCCCGCGAGCGGCTGCACATAAAGGCAATAGCCTTCCAGGAAGCCGAAACTTGCCGTCGCCTGGACCCAGTCCAGCAATTCGGGGTCGTTGGCCTGGTAGAGGGCGCCGCCCGGCGTGGCGCCCGTGACCTGCCCGTGACGGCGGCGCACCCCCGCGATCATGCTTTGCGCCACGCTGCGCGCGCCATACACCGTCACCATGGCGGCCATGCCGGTCCGTTTCATCCGCGCCAGCGGCGCCGTGCGGAAGGATGAGTGATCCCAGACGCCGGACCGGACCCCCGGCTCTGCCAGTTCAAGCAGCACCGCGGCGATGCCGCCGGTGAACAGGGCGACGGGATTTTTGAAGACGCGCCAGGAAACGGAATCGGCGGGCACCAGCGCGGGCTCGCCCAAAGGCCTGGAGAAGTCCGGCATCGGCATGCCGCCGCCGGCCAACATCTCTTGCGTGAATCGGCGGCCCAGTGCGGCGGCAAGCCCGGTCATGGCCGGATAACGCCGGATTGCGGGGCCTGTTCCCGCCTTATGCAGCCTTGCCTGCCATGGCTTTCTGCAACTTCTCGAAAGCACGCACCTCGATCTGGCGCACCCGCTCCCGGCTGACGCCGAATTTCTGCGACAATTCCTCCAGCGTGGCGGGTTCATCCTGCAGGCGGCGGGACTGGATGATGTCGCGCTCGCGCTCGGTCAGGGTGGACATGGCATTGGAAAGAAGATCGTGGCGGTCGCCCAGTTCCTCGCGCTCCGCCATGCGGGTTTCCTGGTCCATGGTGTCGTCGGCCAGCCAGTCCTGCCATTCGCTTTCGGATTCGCTGCGCAGCGGCGCATTGAGTGAAGAATCGGGGCCGGACAGCCGCCGGTTCATGTCGGTGACTTCGCGCTCGGTCACGCCCAGCTGGTCGGCCAGTTTCACCGTGTGGGCATGGGTGAGATCGCCTTCCTCTATGGCGCCGATATTGGACTTGGCCTTGCGCAGGTTGAAGAACAGTTTCTTCTGCGCTGCCGTGGTGCCCAGCTTCACCATGCTCCAGGACCTGAGGACATATTCCTGGATCGAGGCCCTGATCCACCACATGGCATAGGTGGCGAGGCGGAATCCCTTGTCGGGTTCGAAGCGCTTGACCGCCTGCATCAATCCGACATTGCCTTCGGCCACGATCTCGGACACCGGCAATCCGTAGCCGCGATAGCCCATGGCGATCTTGGCGACCAGGCGCAAATGCGAGGTGACAAGGCGGCGCGCCGCTTCGGCGTCGCCATGCTCCTTGAGGCGCTTGGCGAACATATATTCTTCTTCCAGAGTCAAAAGCGGAAACTTGCGGATCTCGCTCAGATAGCGCGAGAGACCGCTGTCGCTGGAAAGCGCGGGAAGGCCGCGGCTGCTCATTCAAACCCCCTCATGTACGCCTCACGGTGGCTGGCGTTGGCTTTAACGTGCGAACGCCCCTTATGGACCAGAATCCGCCCCGATGCGTGTTAGGGAAGTGGGATGGGTTCAGGGATTTTTCAAGTTCCGCAGCGCCGCCGCCAGGGCGGCGAAATCCGCCGGCCAGGGCGATTCAAAGCGTTTGGTCTTGTGCAGGGTAGGGTGCTGGAATCCCAGAATAAAAGCGTGCAGTGCCTGACGGGGAAAATCCGCTGCCAGTGTAAACGCAGTTTCTTCGGCCGGGGTCTTGGCGCGCGGCGCCTGGCGGGCGCGGCCATATTGGGGGTCGCCGATCAGGGGATGCCCCAGATGGGTCAGGTGCACGCGGATCTGGTGGGTGCGGCCGGTTTCCAGCCGGCATTCGATCAGGGAGGCGACAGGCCGCTCCGCCGGGCCGAACGTCTCCAGCACCTTGTAGCGGGTGCGCGCCAGCTTGCCGCCGCCGCGCAGTACCGCCATGCGCTTGCGGTCGAACGGGCTGCGGCCGATCTGGCCTTCGATCACGCCCTCGCGCGCGCGCGGCGCGCCCCATACCAGAGCATGATAGGCCCGCTCGATGGTGTGATTGGCGAACTGCTTGGCCAGGCTGGCCATCGCCCGCTCCGTCTTGGCGGCGACCAGCAGGCCCGATGTGTCCTTGTCGAGGCGGTGCACGATGCCGGGTCGCGCCTCGCCGCCAATGCCGATCAGCTCATCGCCGCAATGGGCGATCAGGGCATTGACCAGGGTGCCGTCGGGATTGCCGGCGGCCGGATGCACCACCAGCCCGGCGGGTTTTTCGATCACGATCAGTTCCTTATCCTCATAGACCACGTTGAGCGGGATATCCTGTCCCAGCGGGCGCGCCGAAATCGTGGCGGGAATCGCCACCGTATAGGCCTCGCCGGCCTTGACCCGGCGGTTGGGGTCTTTTATCGCCGCGTTTTCTTGTCCATGATCCCCGGCCAGCACAACCGCGCCCTTGCCGATCAGTTCCTGAAGGCGCGAACGGCTGAGGTCCGGCATCAAAGCCGTCAGGGCGCGATCCAGCCGCTGGCCCGCTTGCTCGGGCGTGATGGCATAAGTTTCAGAAGTGGAGGGTGTGGCCGGCATGGCGGAAGCTGATCCCAGAAGCAGTGGAACTTATCGCGCCGCGCTGGCGGCCGTCATCATTCTTTCGGTTTTGCTGGTCGCGGGCCTGGTCGCGGTGGCGGCAGGCTTTGTGCGGCAATACCGGCTTTATCAGGCCCATCATGCCCCGCCAATGGCTGTCACCGGCGCCGCCGCCAGCGTGATCCTGGCGCCGGGCGCCCATATCGTCTCGGCGGCAACGGACGCCGGCAGGCTTGTGCTGCATGTCCAGACCGCGCACGGCGCCGAGGTTGACGTCATGGACCTCTCCACCGGCCGGCTGACGGCGCAGGTCAAGGACGGGCCGCCGTGAAACTGGCCTTGCCCGTCCCCCTGCAGGATCAGTTCGCGCGCGAAGCCCTTGCCGCCTGGCCCCGCGAATGCTGCGGGCTGATCGAAGGCACCAGGCAGGGTGATGCGCTGCGGGCCGTTGCGCTGCATCCGGGGCGCAACCTCGCGGCGGCGCCGGATCGTTTCGAGATCGATCCCGGCGATCATCTCGCCGCCCTGAAAGCCGCGCGGGCTGGCGGCCATGCCCTGATCGGCTGCTATCATTCCCATCCGGATGGACAGCCCGCGCCATCGCAATCGGACCGCGATGGCGCGGCGGAGGTGGATTTCCTCTGGCTGATTGCCGCCACGGACGGCGTCCGCTGCCGGCTGGCCGGATTTGTCTACCGTGCCCCGGGTTTTGAAGAAATTGTGTTCACCTCGGCGATGGGCGCCGATTTGGTGACGTCGTCGCTGAACGACCTCAGTTGACCTTCCTGATAAAGCGTGTCGCTTGAACTCAGCACCGCCAGCACTTTGCCCTTTTCATTGGCGATTTCGATCTGGCGGTGACCCAGCGAGCCGCCATGCAGCAGCCGCTCGCCCAGCATTTCCCGGTTGGTGCTCAGCGCCTCGCGCCGCGCCGCCTCCAGGTCGGGCAGTTCCTGGCCCTCGGTATCCCGGCTGACATCGTTGCTGTCGCGCACATGGAAAAAGAACCTTGTCATGGCAGAACCATTTGTTGTTCCTGTCAAAAACAACGGGGACGCAAGCGCCTCGTTCCGGTCCCGAATTTCGATTTTGTCTTTTTGGGACCGGAACTTGCCGGGCGGTCCCGGCCCCCGTATAAGCCGTTTTCCGCGGCATGTTCCCATCGTCTAGCGGTTAGGACGCGGCCCTCTCAAGGCTGAAACAGGGGTTCAATTCCCCTTGGGAGCACCAATCAATTCAAACAGTTAATATAGACGGCTGCATATATGCCCAATATATGCCCAATACCCCTTTGATCGCCGATAGGCGCTTCAAGATGGCCGGGAAATCGGGACATGCGCAGTACGCGCAGGCCCTGACAAAAAGATCGCCCGCAGTTTCTCTGCTAGTAGCCATCGCGGAACGCCTGACGCGAATAACCAGTATTGTCGGGCATCAAATGAGAAGCTTTGGGTCTAAAGTCTCCAAAGCAGCCTTGTAACAGGCATGAGATCGGAAAAAATAACGGTTATGGCGCACGACGAGGCAAAGGAATTAACAAACATTGCTGAGATCGTTGCGGGGCGCGCAACGGTGGTAATGCTCCGGCAGGAGCGAGAATCTGTTGTGTGCCGAGGTTCCGGAACGCTTGTTAAATATGGAGCTAACCAGGGAATTCTGACCTGTGCGCATGTTGCCGAAGCTGTGCTCAAACAGGACGAGATTGGTTTAAATCTTTTCTCAAAGGGCAACAAATTCCAAGCGCTTAAAATTAAGCGCGCCGATGTTTACCCCGTGGTTTTGGGAAATCCTCCGTGGAGCAGGGCCGGTCCAGATATAGCCTTTTTGCAGTTACCCCCCGACCTGATGTCCAGTATTGGAGCTAGCGCAAATATTGTGAACTTGGAATTGCAATATAAAAATGCCTTGGCCGGAGAGCCATCTGGTGAAGCATTTGATTTGGTATGCGGAGCCGTAGACGAATGGATTGATGACCCGGAAGTATCAGAAACGAGGTCAACAACAACAATCGAAGCATTGTTAAATATTGGGAAAGTGGCGGAGATTGTGGAAAGAGATGGCTTTGATCTGCTTTTCTTCAAACCGTCTCCGGAGGACGGTTTTAGCCTTCCTAGAAGCTATAAAGGTACCAGCGGGGGAGGGTTGTGGCGCTTCTATGCCACCGCACAGACTGGCGGCAACCAACTCATTAGTGAGTCAAGGCTCATGGGCGTGGCGTTTTATGAAACGCCCGAACACGTAATTTGCCATGGTCCCAAAAGCATTTTTGAGAAGCTGGGTGCATTGGCCCGATGGCGTGTTTAGCTGTTTACGGCTATCCGCCTAGGCAGCGGTCGAATGTGCCCCAACTGTAGTTGGTGCCACGCTCACCTTTTTTTCGATATGCCCGACGACGCAATCCCAGTCCACATTCCCCAAAGTCCGTTTAGTAGGCGGGCATAGCCGAGAGCGTTTCATTAATCGGCGGTAGCCGCGCAAGAGTATTTTTCTTGCGTACTAGTCCATCGCTGGTAACATGAACAAAGCGGAAACGCGATTCGCGTTTTTGTGGTGGACAGGCAAGATAGGGCGTTTCTGGCCCACTGCAGTTGTGTTCCTGTATCTTAAATCCATCAAACCCTTGGGGTCTTATGCTCGAAGCCGTTGAAGTTTGTGCAGGCGCTGGGGGGCAGGCAATTGGACTGGAGAACGCCGGTTTCGGCCATTCTGTGCTCGTTGATAACGACGCAGCTTGCTGTTCGACACTGCGGTTGAATCGTCCGAAATGGAACGTCGTTGGAAACGACCTCAAGCTGTTCGACGGGCGCCCGTATAAAGGGGCCGATCTCTTCGCAGGCGGGCTGCCTTGCCCACCATTTTCTGTGGCCGGGAAACAATTAGGTGCGTTGGATGAGCGCAATTTATTTCCGGCGGCAATTCGCTTGATAGATGAGATTGGTCCCCGCGCAGTAATGATTGAAAATGTGCGCGGTTTTCTTGGAGCAGTCTTCGATGACTATCGCGAGCAACTCAAGCGCCAATTGGGCAAGCTTGGATACTTAGCTGATTGGCGTCTTTTGAACGCTTCTGAATTTGGCGTCCCACAATTGCGGCCCCGCGTTGTGATCGTAGCAATCAAAAAGAATTATTCCGAGTGTTTCGATTGGCCGGCCGTCGCGCCGCACAATCCTGCGACCGTCGGAACTGTCCTTCACGATTTAATGTCGGCAAAAGGCTGGAAAGGTGCCAGCCTTTGGAAAGATCGCGCGGATGAAATTGCGCCCACGATTGTAGGTGGGTCCAAGAAACATGGCGGCCCCGATCTAGGGCCATCGCGTGCCAAGAATGCCTGGGCGCAGCTTGGCGTTGATGGCATGGGGATCGCTGACGAGGCACCGGGGCATTCTTTCATTGGCCGACCGCGCCTCACTGTGCGCATGGTCGCGCGCCTCCAGGGGTTTCCTGACGATTGGCAATTCACAGGCCGCAAAACCAGCGCATATCGACAAGTAGGAAACGCCTTTCCGCCGCCGGTAGCGTGCGCCGTAGCCGAAAGCGTTCGAGCTTGTCTGAACGTGCGGCGAAAAATCCGTGTGGTAAAATGAGCGGTAAATCTCTCTTTGCGGAAGCAAGAGCTGAATTTCATGCTTCGTTGCTCAAGGCAGCCCTAACAATTCAAGGCGGTGTTCCTTCTAACGCCGATAGTCACAGCAAGCCGAGCATTGCAATTGCCAACGGGCTTATTAAGCGCCTAGGCAAAGAACTAGAGGCGGAAAAGCAAGCGGGACAGACCTCTGGCAAGCAATTTGAGGAGGCATGCGCGGCTTTCCTATCCCAAACGTTCTTGAAGCTGGGTCATTTAAGACCTGGGCATTGGGATATTTTACGCGGCGCCTATGCAATTTCTGGCTTTGAGCAATATCTTCATCTTGCTTCTCTCCAGAAGATTGCCGAGACAAATACCGAGGTCGCGGTGGCGCTCGGTAACGACTATCTTATTAAGCCCGATATTGTGATTGCCCGCCAGCCCGAAACCGACGAAGTAATAAATCATCCGGAACTTCTTGTCAGCGAACACGAAGCGAGGCGAGCAGTTTTGCGCGCAACAAACAGCCCGCACCCTATCCTGCACGCTAGCGTTTCCTGTAAATGGACGATCCGCAGCGACCGCGCTCAAAATGCGCGGTCTGAAGGTCTTAATTTAGTCAAGAACCGCAAAGGCCGTCTGCCACATATCGTGGTCATTACGGCAGAACCCACACCTAACCGCATTGCATCGATTGCATTAGGTACGGGAGAGATTGATTGTGTCTATCATTTCGCGCTGCCTGAACTCGAAGAGACGCTTGCCGAACTCCAGAATGACGATGCAAAAGAGCTGATCGCCATAATGGTTCAAGGCAAGAGACTGCGGGACATATCTGATTTACCGCTTGATCTTGCGGTTTAGGACGGGGTTTTAAATGGCAGGTAACGAAAATACGTTTATGGAAGACGTGGCCGACGACGACGAAGGCTTGTCAGTAACTGAATATGACATCACTGCAAGTCCAAACGATTTTAACGTAATCACGATTGCCTCATACCTTGAATCGGGGTCGATTGTTATTCCTTCGATCCAGCGGTTTTACACATGGGACATTAAAAGGGCTTCGAAGTTCATAGAATCATTGGTGCTCGGTCTTCCAGTCCCGCAGATATTTTTATTCGAAGAAAACCGGAACCGAATGCTAATTCTGGATGGGCAGCAGCGGCTACTCTCAATTTATTTTTTCATAAAAATGCGCTTTCCACGCGTTAACAAGCGCGCCGAAGTCCGGGCGATTTTTAATGAACATAAGAAGGTTCCAGAAGCACTGCTCCAGGACGAAACCCTTTTTACGGATTTTCGCATCAACTTGCCTAAGCGCGAAGATGGTCAGCGGAGCCCGCTTCACGGACTGAATTATCAAAGTCTCGGTGATTTCAAGCGGCGCTTTGAGCTTCAACCGATACGTATTGTTGTAATCAAACAGAATGAACCCAAAGATGATAACTCTTCCATTCGTGAAATATACAATCGGCTAAACACCGGCGGGGTAAATTTGAGACCGCAGGAGATGCGAGCCAATCTATATGAATCGCAATTTTATAACCTTCTCTATGTCTTAAACAAAAACGAAGCGTGGCGCCGGGCAATCGGAAAGCCAGATGAAGACGACTATATGCGAGATGTCGAGCTGCTGCTGCGCAGCATCGCGTTGCTTGTTCGCAACGATAAATATTTGCCGCCAATGAGCAGATTTCTTGATTTGTCGTCGGCATCCATAAAAAGGGAAATTGTTGGTCCCAAATTGGCGTTTCTCGCTGCCTTGATGGAAATGTTTTTTAATTCCATAAGCGAGTTGCCACTCGGTAGCTTTGTTTCAGAAGGAAGTGGTCGGTTTTCTATCGCCCTTTTCGAAGCAGTCCTTTACGGAGTTTGCCGGCCGATTTGGGATGCCCAGGTTTTGGCAGCGATCGCACCACTTAGTCTCGCGAAAATTAAAGAGCTTGCGGCCGACCCGACATTTATAGCGCACCTGCAGGAAGGCACGACCAAGCAGAAGAACGTGAGCGAGCGTCTAGCAGTTGGAATAAAAATCTTTGGACCGCCAGCGTAGCTGGCACGGCGGATGAACGAGGTTGAGCGCGTCCACGAAGAGCTGAAGGAAATAGAAGCAATTGTTGCTGCTTCAGGCGAGCTTTCAGCGATTACAACCTTTGGAGCTCATAGCGCAAAGGTCCTGCTTATGACCGGTGCAAGTTATTTTGAAAGAAGCATTGTCGTTGCGATCGAAGCGCATCTGAATGCCTCTACCGCGAGCGGAACGATAAAGCACTTCGCATACCATCAAGGTGTTGACAGGAAGTTTTTTAGCCTTTTCGATTTTTCGGCGAGCACCAAGAATGTGAACAATTTT
>CAIOFO010000072.1 GCA_903857685.1 uncultured Alphaproteobacteria bacterium | reverse complement strand
CGCAATTTCCTGTCGAGCCGAGCCTTGCTGACGCAGCGATGATTCAAGATACATACCGCAATTGAATCATTGTTGCGCGGAAACGGCTCCGAAGTGTTGGTCGGGGACTTTTTCAACACAATCGACCCAAAGCGAACATGCCCATTCGATTCAACGCGCGTCAATCACGCGGTTGAACTGCGTACATTGTCCAAGTCCCTCCTGCAGATCGAGCTGAAGGGCAGAAGAGGGTCCGGCCGAGTCCCATGGGTGAGCGCATCGATGGCGAGCTGCCGAAGCTCAATCCGCGGCTGCAAATAGATATCAAGGATGGCTTTGAGCACAGCGTCGGCGCCGATTAGGACTTCCTGCGGTGCGAAAAGCCTCATGCGATTAATGAGGCCAATCAGTCGCTGCTCGTCGCTGTTTAGTGCGATGTCATCGCGAATATGCGCGTGGAGAAACAAATGCGACGCGCTCATCACAAATTCCGCGTAGACGGATTCGCGCCTGGTCACCTCGGCGGCTACCCGCTGTAGCCTTTGCTGCACGCGCTGGGTGTAGATGGCTCCCAGCAAGGAGGCGCTGCCGCCCACAAGCGCGCCCAGCATCGCCGCTGTCGGGGTGAGCATTGCTGGGTTGAAATATATCGCCATCAGTAAACCCGAAGAAGCGTAAGAGGTAATGCCGCCATCAACGATATTCCCGGAAGGGCCAGCAAATAGGCGCGGTTCTTGAGCAGCAGAACGACTGCGACGAAATTAACGGCCGCGGCAAGCAGAACAGCGACAAGCCTGGCATGCGAGGTTGCGAGGAAGATGGCGGTGAGCAAATCCAGCGCGCCAATTACCCGAGTGAGGTGGGCGGAATAGCCCCAGCGGAGACAGAGTTCGCGGAAGACCCTGAGCCCCGTCAGTTGCAGGAGGCCGAGCACCGTAAGGGTCAGGGCGAGCGCGTAAGTAGCAGCGATTGGGAGAGACAATGCGTACACAACCTCCTCCACAATATTGGTGGCACCGTAGGAACATCAACTCGCTACGACCTCTTCACCCAGGTGTGAATAGAATAGGCACTAGCGCTACGAGCACCAATATCGCGGTAACCGACCACGCGTACCGGCAGTGCCTTAGTAAAGTGACGAGAGAGGCGGCGGCGATAAGGCCTCCCAGAACCAGACCCCAAAGTCGCGTTTGGGGAATCACTAAGAAATCTGTCACTATCAATCCGATCGCGCCCATCACGCGATAGAAGGTCGCCGGATAGTTCGAGGGGCGAAAGGCGGAGGGCACAACTGAGCGCCCACTCAAATTGACCAAAGCTGCGATCAGAATCATTGCGGTCCCAACAAAGAAAACGATATCCATCAGATCCAACAGCATCATGATTCACTCCTATCGCGCGGCAATTGCCAGATCACGGAGGACGTTGCTTTCCAGCTCCATCTCTTCCAGCCGGTATTTGACCAAATCACCCAGACTGACGATGCCAATCAATTCCCTATCTTCGAAAACGGGCAGATGCCGTAAGCGATTGCAGGTCATCAGCGCCATTGCACGCTTGAGGCTTTCGTCGGGGGACACGGACAGCACCGGCCCTGTGACGACCTCCTGAATAGGGATGCTTGCCGCACTTGGGCCTTTGTGCGCAAGGGCGCTGATCAAATCGCGCTCCGAAATCAGCCCCACCGACTCCCCACCATCTGTCACGACCAGCGCGGCGATGCGTTTGTGCATCATCAATTCTGCTGCCGACTGGAGATTGCGGGAAATGTCTATGGTTATGACCGCTTCAGTCTTGCGGTCCAGAATAGTCTCGATCTTCATTTTCTTCTCCTTAAGGCGGCTAATGAGCGCCGCTGGTGTCAATTGGCCCCTGCGGCTTGGGCGCCAACCAGATGATTCCGGCGGCGATCACGAAGCAGATCGCGATATCAGCAAACATGTTGAGTGTAGCGAGCGTGACGCTTTGGCTTTCGACCAGGCCGGACAGCATGGTCACGGCCGTGTCGTGCGGTGTGCCGTGCGCCACCATGGCGTTCAGGGTAGCCTGTCCGTTGTGCATGGCGCCGGCCAATTCTGTCTGGTTATGGCGGGCCGCGTTTGACCAGCCCGTCTGTACCAGGGAGGTCGCGAAGGCACCGGCCAGGGTGCGCATGAAGTTGGAGAGGCCCGCCGCGTTGGCTTGTTCGTCGTGATTGACGCTGGCCATTGCCAGCCCTGTTACGGGAACGAAAAACATAACCATTGCCGGCCCGGTCAGCAGGGTAGGCAACGCCATTTGCAGAAATGTAACATCCGGAGTGAAGCTCATGCGCCATACCATCACAGCTGCAAGCCAGAGAATGCCCAGGCAAATGATCAGTCGCGCATCCACACGTTGCACGGCTTTGCCGACCAATGGCGCACATGCCACGGCCAGAATGCCCATGATCCCGGTTGCATAACCGGCCCAGGTGGCGGTGTAACCCATGTTGGTTTGCAGCCAGAGCGGGAGGATCACAATGCTGGCGAAAAAGGCGCCAAATCCTACCGCATAGGTCGAAGCAGCGCCCACGAAGCCGCGATGGCGGAAGATACGCAGATCAACAATGGGGTTGTCTTCGGTGAGTTCCCAGATCAGGAAGGCCAGAAAGCCGATAACCGCGATAACTCCCAGAACGCAGATTTCGGTGGAGGCGAACCAGTCCTTGTTGCGACCCTCGTCCAGCATGATCTGGAGTGCGCCGACCCAGAGGACCAGAAGCCCGAGCCCAACCTTGTCAACCTTGGCCGCGCCCTTGGGGTCCGGCTGCCCGCGCAGTAAATAGAGCAGAGCCAAGCCGCCGCCCGCCGCGATCGGCACCTTGATGAAAAATATCCACGACCAGCCAATGGAATCGCAGATGATGCCGCCCAGGATGGGACCAGCGACCGGGCCTATCAGTGTCGTCATTGCCCAAAGCACCGTGGCGAAGGTCGCTTTCTCCTTGGGGAAGACCCGCAGAAGCAGCATCTGCGAGAGCGGCATGATCGGCCCACCGACCAGGCCCAGCAAAACGCGGCAACCAAGTAGCATGCCAAGCGAACTGGAAAGCCCGCACAGCAGCGAGACCAGGGCGAAGGCGATATAGCAAGTGAGGAACACCTGCTGAGCGCCGAACCGGCGTGCCAGCCACCCGGTCAAGGGCACCGTAATGGCTTCGGCCACGGCATATGATGTGATCACCCAGGTACCCTGGGTTGACGACACGCCCAGCGAGCCGGCAATGGTGGGGACCGAGACATTGGCGATGGTGGTGTCCAGCACCACAAGAAAATTGCCCAGACCGATCAATAAGGCGGCGGCGATCAACGGGCTGCCGGTCAGCGGTCGCGCTGTCTCGGCAGCTGGATTTGCCATAGTGATTGCGGTCATGACGCTCCCCATTTCCGGTTCTTAGCGCGACACGTTGATGTCGGTGTTCATGGAGAGACCCACCTTGAGTGGATGGGCGGCGACCTCTTGCGGATCAAGCGCGATGCGCACCGGCAGGCGCTGTACAACCTTGATCCAGTTGCCCGTGGCGTTTTGCGCCGGAACGATGGCGAGCGCCGCGCCCGTGCCGCCGGAAAAGCCCGCAACTCGGCCATGATAGAGCACGCTGTCGCCGTAAAGGTCGCTGGTAAGCTCGACTGGCTGACCAATGCGTACCTTTTTGAGCTGCACTTCTTTAAAGTTGGCGTTCACATAGGCTTGGTCGACCGGCACGACGGTCATCAGCGGGGTGCCGGGCTGGACCATTTGGCCCACCTGCACCGACCGCTGAACCACGACGCCGTCGACCGGCGCGCGGATCACTGTTCGGTTCAAGGCGACCTGCGCCTGCTCAACCCGGAAGCGTGCGGCCGTGACCTCTGGATTCTGGTCCAGAGGCAGGCCCGCGATCAGAACATTGTTGGCTTCATAGGAACCCCTCGCGCCCTGCACATTGGCCTCGGCCTGCGCATAAGACGCTTGGGCAGCATCCAACCCGGTCTTGAAACTGGTCAGTTCTTCCCCGGAAACGGCGCCGCTGCTAGCAAGAGACTGGCGCCGGCCGTAATCCACCTTCGCACGCGCGAGTTCGGCTCCAGCACGCATCAGGTCGGCCTGGCGGGCCATAATCTGGCCGTCCAGGGCGGTGTTATTGGCCTGATAGCCGCGGACCCGCCGTTCGATATCGCCCAAGGCCGATTGCGCCTGGCTGAGTTCAAGCCGGCGGTCGGTGTCGTCAATCACCACCAGGATGTCGCCTTTGCGGACGGTCTGGGTATCAACCACTCGCACTTCTTTCACGGGGCCGCTGGTCAAGGCGGTCACCTGAGCGGCATCAGCATCTACATAGGCATTGTCGGTGGTGACGTGTTTGGAAGCGACGATAGCCTCGTAGGCGCCAAAGCCAAGTCCGATCAGCGCCACGCCGCCCGCGAGCGCGATGAACAGTTTCTTGCGTGTGGTCTGACGGCCGGGCGCGGGCTGGTGTGTGAGCATCAAAAGTTCGGGATCGACGTGCGAGTTCATAGAACTGGTTCCTTTTGGTTGGGTGAATTGGTTAAGCGTGATAGCCGCCGCCAAGCGCGCGGATCAGGGCGACATCGAGGGTGAAGGCGCGGGTCATCAGGTCGGCAACCGCGCGGCGATTGGCAATCAGCGCATCTTCTGCGGTGAGCACGTCGAGGTAGGTGCCAAGGCCTTTTGCGTAGCGCTGCCGGGTAAGGTCATAGGCCCCTTGCGCGGCGTCGAGCGCTTCGCGGCTCTTGGCCAGGCGGGTATCCAGCGCCTTGGCGCTGACCGCGCTGTCGGCGACATCCTTCAGGGCGCTGACCAGCGTCTGGTCATAAGTGGCAACTGCCTCGTCATATTTGGCGCGAGCGCCGCGATAGGCGCCTTGAAGCTCTCCGGATTCAAAGATCGGCAAGGTGATCGCCGGACCGACGCTGCCGAAGCTGGAGCCACCCTTGGTCAGCATGTTTAGGCCCAGCGACTGTAAGCCGATCAGGCCCATCAGATTGACGTTGGGGTAGAAATCCGCCTTGGCGGCCTTGATCCGCTTGGCTTCGGCTTCCGCTGTCAGCCGCGCCGCCACAACATCCGGGCGGCGGCCGATCAGCTCGGCTTGCAGATTAGCGGGCAGGCCAAAGGCGCGGATGGCGCCGGGCCCGGGCCGGGTGATGGACAGGCCCCGGTCCGGTCCCTGACCAATCAGTGCGGCGATGCGGTTTTTGGTCAGTCCGATGGCTTCATCCAAGGCGGCAAGTTCGGCTTCCGCTGCGGCACGCCCGGCATGAGCCCGCTCTTCCGCTGCATGGGTCTCGAGACCCTGACTGGCGCGCTGGGAGATCAAGCCTTCGCTATCTCTGCGAACGCGCAGCGCGTCCTCCGCTGCGTCGCGGTCGGCATAAAGCTGGTCGAGATCGGCATAGGAGGCGGCAATTGCGGTGGAGAGGGTAAGGCGCGCAGCCGATTCTTCCGCGCGGGCGGCCTCTGATTCGGAGGTGGCAGCTGCAAGCAGCGCGCGGTTCTTGCCGAAGAAATCAAGCTGCCAGTTCAGGGCCAGCGCGCCACTTCCGGTATCTTGCCAGCCATGGGGAACCAGCGCGGGTGGAACGCCCATGTTGTAGCTCTGCTTCACTTCGGCGACCGAAGCCACGGCATCGAGGTGGGGCCCAAGGGATGCACTCGCCTCTTGAGCATATGCCTCGGCTTGACGCACGCGCGCTTGCGCTTGGGCCAGGTCCGGAGACGTGGCCAGCGCGTCTTCGATCAGGCGGCCGAGCTGCTGGTCGTTGTAGGACGTCCACCACTTATCCGAAGGCCATTCGGCCGCGGGGGCAGCGAGGCTTCTGCTGGCCCCGTAATCCGACACAAGTTTAGGCAGCGGGGGCAGCCCGAGGTCGGGAATGGCGGCGCAAGCCGAGAGGGCAAAAAGCGCCGTGCCGGCCAGGAGCGCGGCAGTGGTAGTCCGGATTGTACAGCGAGTAAGGAAATATTTCATGGTTCACCCCTTTAAAACCGTACCGTACGGTTTACATAAGGATGACGCTTTCAGGTGTCAAGCGAAAAGTGTACTACCGGGTATAGAAAAGGAATTGGATCGAAAAATGCGTGTGAAATCAGAAGAGAAACGGCGAGAAATCGTTACCAAAGCTTGGGAATTGTTCAAGGAAAGTGGCTTTGAGCGAACCACCATGTCCCAAATCTCGGAACGGGTCGGCGGCTCGAAAGCAACCCTCTACGGCTATTACGACTCCAAAGAACAGCTGTTCGCCGCTGCTCTTGAACAGGTCGTCCGGGACCCCGCCGACGCAGTCCTTGCTCATCTGGCGCGCCCGGGAAAGCTGAAAACACGTCTACTGAACTTTGCCCACGCCTTGATGGCGACGAGGCTGTCGGAAGACCTGATCGCCGTCGAGCAAGCCCTTATCACGGAGGCGCGGCGATCGGAGTTAGGCGAGTTGCTTAGGGCTCGCTTTGTCCAGCCTCAATGGCGCCGGCTGGCGGCGGCATTTGACCGCGAAATGGTGGCGGGTCATTTGCGCAAAGCCGATCCAATGCTGGCAACTTGGCACTTCCGGGGCCTGATAGAGGCGGATCTGGTTGAGCGGCGGTTGCATGGCGATAAGACAGTCACCGCGCACGAAATCAAGACGGCTATTAATGTGGGCGTAGACGCATTTATGCGAGCGTACGAACCATAGCTGCTCCAGAAAGTGCGCGATGAATGAGAACAAAGGACCAGGCTCCCGTGAGCCCCCGTAGAAAGATAATGGCCCGCTAATTTTGAACCATCGTCAATCTGCGCCAAAAAGTCACTAAATTCCGATTATCCCAAAGCGGACATGTACCGATTTGTTAAGGCCGCAAAGCATGCCGGATCGCAGCCTCAGCATGTTCCACACAGGTGGCCCCCTCAGCGATCGCTTCCTTTGCGCGATGAAAATCGAGCCAACTGAATTGGGCCAGGCGTGGACGCAAAAGAATATCCGGTGGGTCGCCCGCGAGCCGGGTGCGGGTAATCCGGTCCTGCATGATGTTGAGGGTGTTGGCTAGGACCTCGAATAAGCTTGGAAAAGTGGGGCCGGGCTGCAGCACCCTGGCAAGCACAGGATCAAGCGCATCCTTCAGCCATTGCGGCGCCTGGGCGCCCAGGGCGACTTTGGCGGAAAGGTCCCGCTCCACGTCGTCGCCGGATTCGAGAAAACGGCGGCCCAGCAAGTCCGCGTTCATATCCACGGCGATCACAATGTCGGCGCCCAGCGCGCGCGCAAGCGACACCGGCACAGGATTGACTAGGCCACCATCGACCAGCCAGCCATGTTCGTCGTGCCATGTGGGGCTGAATACTCCCGGCATGCCGATGGAGGCACGAACCGCGCGCCCCACAGGACCTTCTTGCAGCCAGATCTCTCGTCCGGATGCGAGATGGGTCGCGACCGCGCCATAACGGGGAGCGAAAGCCTCGATTGTTCCTTGGATTTGCAAGCTGTCGAGAAAATTCTCTATGCGCCGGCCTTCAATCAGGCCACCCGTCGCAAGGCGCAGATCCAGCATTCCGGCAACATTCGCCTTGCTGAAGTTCTCCATTCGGGCCTTGAGCGCGGCGAGCCTGCCCGTCACAAAGGCCGCGCCCACCAAGGCTCCGATTGAGGTACCCGTCACGACATCCGGAACGATTTCCAACTTTGCCAGGGATTCCAGCACACCGATATGGGCCCAACCGCGGGCCGCGCCGCTACCCAGCGCCACGCCAATTTTCTGTCGCATCAGTCAGACCCTCGTAGCCCAAATAATCCTATCACTTGGAGCGGCTTATTGGCACGAACTCTCAATTTTTGCCCCGGCCTCGGGTGAGCAGCCAGGAACCTCAAATAATCCAGCAGTGACGGATCTAAAGATCATACCTGCAATTGCCAATGGGTTCTGTCAGGCGGCGCGGACCCTGAAATCGGCCACGGCACGATTACCGACAGGCCGACAGAAAGAACGCGGCCCACGCGGCGTTCTTTCCACAAATCACGCTGACCGGGTCCGGTGGACTCACCAGCGCCGCCTTGAGCAGCCTCTTCTCGGGTCAAACTTGGGCTGGACCATCGGCAGCAGCCTCGCGCAGACCATCTTCGATGGCGGTTCCCTGCAAGGAAAATTGGACTTGAACAAGGGGAAGCAGCAGGAACTTGTGGCGACTTATCAAAGCGCCTGCTGAATTCATTTTCAGATGTGGAAAAGGTCCTCAGTCAGGTATCAAGCTTGGCCAAGCAGGATTGGCAGAAAACCGCGCAGGCAAGGTCGGCGGCATCGTGAAAATCGAGAAATGTGAATACAGGGGCGAGTTGGATATGGAAACTCCTGCCGCCCAAGCGGGAACTTCGTGAGCCGAAAAATGAACGGAATGATGCATTGCCTTCATTCTGATCGAACGACGTGGCGTCGAATATGTTCCGTACTCGGACGAACTTAGCGCGGAACTATGGGAACCTGCCAAGCGGGCTCGAGCGGAGCGTTACGTCTCTCGAAAGTTGAGATAAGGCGCCGGTAATAGAAATCTGTCGCCGCAGGGCCAATCCCGCCTATAAGTCCTATGTGCATGCGCGAAATCCAAATTGCATGAAAGGCTCAATTTGGAGGATTGCTCCCTTAAGTGCTAGCCCCGAAATGGCCGCGACCGCTTCCCTGCAACAACGGGTAGTCGAATCGGTTCCAGGGGCTCTTTGATGTCCGCTATTGGCGGTGACCAAGCCAATTGTTCATTGGAATGGTGCGGCCAAGCAATGCGGCTGGCGAGGAAATACAAACAATCTGCTAGACAAAGTTTATTGCGAACTCAACAGACTTGCCTAAAACCAAAATAACCGATGCCACGGCGACAAACTTGCCGAAAAGCGCAATTACCTGTGGCCACGCGCGCAAGCTGGAAAATGCTAATGCCAACCCGACATGCCTTTGGTATTCATAATCCGGCGTGATCATAGATGAATCCTTGCCACTATGAAAAGCTAACGGCGAGCCTACGGTTAGGTTCCTAACGGAGCCTTAAAGCGATATCCGTCTTAAGCTTCGTCAGGCACGTTTCTATCCCCCGGCTTAAATTTGAGGCGACAAAAGGCGCTTTCGAAGGGATTGCTCATGCGTCGACTTTATCGGGTGTCCGGTCTGCTGAGACGCATATTGGCGCAAAGCGAGACATTTGGCTGACTGGGCGGCAATGGCGGCTTTTGACTCAAAGCGGACATAGTAGTCGTAGATCGATATGTCGGTGACCTAGCAGCGGGGAAATAGTTGTTTTTGACCAGAAGCGGCTATCTCTCTTGTAGAACGCCCGGTAAAGCGCGAGGCACAAGCTCCGGCTAAGAGGAGTGAAAGTCGATTAGTTTCAATCGCCCGCGGACGAGAATTGCCGCAATCGCGGACGGTCTTAACGCCGGATTGTTCACTTGCCTGTTTTGTGTGAAATTGCCCGACTTTTCCGCTCCTCTGCAAATCTCAAGACCGCCATTTCCGCAAGCTCATTTCCATGTTCTCCGATATTATCAATCCGCTCTATGTCGCTTCGGGCTTCGCTGTCGGCTTCCTGGTCGGCATGACCGGCGTCGGCGGCGGCTCGCTGATGACGCCGCTGCTGATCCTACTTTTCAAGGTGCACCCGGTTACGGCGGTCGGCACCGACCTGATCTATGCCAGTATCACAAAGTCCGGCGGCAGCTTTGTGCATGGCTTCAACAAGACCATAGACTGGCGCATCTTGTTCCGTCTGGCGCTGGGCAGCCTGCCCGCCTCACTTGTCACGGTGGCGCTGCTCTGGTGGCTGAAGATCGACCAAGCCACCTACAGCGCCCTCGTGACCAAGGTACTGGGCGTGGCGCTGCTTCTTACCGCTGCGGCCCTTCTTTTCCGGCGCCGCCTCCTGGCCAGCTATTCCCAGCGCATCGGCGTACTCAGCGAAAGCCGGACCCGCCAGTTCACCATTGCCACCGGGGTGGCCCTGGGCGTGCTGGTGACGGTGTCTTCGGTGGGCGCCGGCGCGCTGGGCGTCACCGCACTGCTGTTGCTCTATCCCGAGCTTCCAGCGGTGAGCATCGCCGGAAGCGACATCGCCCATGCCGTGCCACTGACCCTGGTGGCCGGACTGGGTCATCTCGCCAGCGGCGGCATTGATGTGGCGATCCTGCTATCGCTGCTAATCGGCTCCTTGCCCGGCATAATGCTGGCAAGCATGTTCGCGCCGCGGCTGCCTGACACGGCGCTGCGCCTGATCCTCTCCGGCACCTTGGTCGTGGTGGCGGCGCGCCTGCTGCTGACCTGAAGCCGCATCACAAGCATGCAAGGTAGCAGCCTACTCGGAGCGTCTGGGGGCCCGAGGATGACCTGTGGGCTTTGAGGAATGGCCGCTATTGGCGCAGAGCAGACGTTGGGCTGACCAGGGCCGAATGACTGTGGCCTGCACCCGGTTTTGAGGACACCGAGTTTGGTGTTTTTATTAAACCAGGAGGTGGGTCATGGAGAGACGGAAGTTTACGCGGGAGTTCAAGCTTGAGGCGGTCAAGCTGATCCGG
>CAIOFO010000071.1 GCA_903857685.1 uncultured Alphaproteobacteria bacterium | reverse complement strand
CTGCTGGAAGCGCCAGCAGCAGACCCACTGGATGGGCGAGGAAGTGCCGCTGGGCGCCGACATCAAGGACTGGCAGTCGGGCCGGCTGGGCGATTCCGAGAAGAATTTGCTGACCCAGATTTTCCGCTTCTTCACCCAGTCGGATGTGGAAGTGGGTGACAATTACCTCAAGCGCTACATCCCCATCTTCCAGCCGCTGGAAATTCAGATGATGATGGCCGCCTTTACCAACATGGAGACGGTGCATATCGACGCCTATGCCCTGCTGCTCAAGACGCTGGGCATGCCCCAGACCGAATTCGAGGCCTTCCGCGACTATGACGAGATGAAGGCCAAGGCCGACTACATGCACACCTTCGGCGTCGGCACCGTCTCGGATGTGGCCCGGACGCTGGCCATGTTCGGCGCCTTCACCGAGGGCATGTCGCTGTTCGCCAGCTTCGCCATGCTGCTGAACTTCCCCCGCCACAACAAGATGAACGGCATGGGCCAGATCGTCAGTTGGTCGGTGCGCGACGAAAGCCTGCACTGCGAGGGCATCACAAAGCTTTATCACGCCTGGAACGACGAGACCGGCGCGGTGACCAAGGCGGTGCAGGACGACATTATCGATGTCGCCAGGACCATGGTCGGGCTGGAAGAAGGCTTTATCGACCTGGCCTTCGGCCTGGGCGAAGTCCAGGGCATGACGCCCGGCGCGATCAAGGATTATGTCCGCTATATCGCCGACTGGCGGCTGACTCAGCTGAAACTGACGCCGGTGTTCGGCAATTTCGAGGAAACCGAAAGCGGCTACAAGCAGCTGAGGGCCCATCCGCTGCCCTGGCTGGTGGAAATCCTCAACGGCGTCGAGCACGCCAATTTCTTCGAGCAGCGCGCCACGGAATATTCCAAGGGTGCCACCAGCGGTTCCTGGGATGGCGAAGCCGGCGTATGGGCCAATTTCGACAAGCGCAATAACTTGGCGGCCGAGTAGCTTACTTTTCGCCCTCCAGCCGCTTCTGCAATCCAATGCGCGAAGCATCGGCCAGCCTGCGGCAGGCGCTGGGATCAATCAGCGCGCCCTTGTCCACCCGCGCATAGAAGTCCGAGGCTTCCGGATGCGGCGTTATCAGGATGTCGCAGGGCAACGTGTCCACCACCGTGAAGCTTTTCTCGAACTGCTTCACCACATCGGGATGATCGCTGAAGCGGTATTTCGGCGCCGAGACGGCGGTGAGGCTGTCGACATAGGCGATGGTCCGGCAATCGCTTTTCTCGCAGGCCTGCCACGTCCAGCTGGTGCCGCCCGGCGTATGGCCTGGGGTAAAATGGGCGGTCAGCGCAAGCGGGCCCAGACGCACCGTCTCGCCGTCCTTTATGGTCCGCACTTTTGCCACCGCCGCGATGGGACCGAGTATTCCGAATTGCGGGTCTTCCGGCGCTACGCCGCCTTTCTTCAAGAGCGCGGCGCTCCACGGGCTGGCCTCCACCGTGGCGCCCGTCATCTTCTGCATCTGCGAAATTCCGCCGGCATGATCGGTATGGGCATGGGTATTCAGGATCAGCTTGATGTCGGTCAGCTTGAAGCCCAGCGCCTTTATGTGATCGGCGATCTGCGGCGGCGAAATATCCAGGTCGCCGTCAATCAGCACATCGCCCTTGCTGCCCACGATCAGGATGGCGCCAAGCCCGTGCACCCCGACCCAATAGCTGTCGCCGTAAATGCGCAAGGGCGCCTGCGGCTTGTTCCATTCCGCGCACATGGAGCAGGTCACTGCCGCCTGGGCCGGGAGCGCGGCAAAGCCAGCAAGAAGCATCAGGGCAAACAGGAATCGGTGTGTCATCATGCGGCGATATTTGCCCTAGAGCGTCCTGAGCGGCAACCCGGTTTCGCGCCAGGCCTTGACGCCGCCATCCAGCGCCGCCGCTCCGGTGAATCCCATTTCGCGAAGGGTCGCCGCCGCCAGTGTCGAGATCTGGCCGAACTCGCAGCACACCAAAATGCGCCTTGTGGGATCGGGCAATTCCTTGTTGACGCGCAGTTCCAGCTGGCCGCGCGGCAGATGCTGGGCGCCGGGAATATGGCCGGCGGCGAAGGCGTCTTTCTCCCGCACATCCAGCAGCACCAGGCCCAGATCATTGCGGCCCACCCGCTCCGCCAGTTCGGCCATGGAGATGAAAGGTACCTGCGCCGCCGCGTCGCTGAGAAACTGCGCCACCGTCTTGCCGCCGCTCATGTTGGTGCGCAGCGCCTCGGTCAGATGCACCGGCGCGTCGAGATTGAGGTGCCGCATCATTTCGATGAATTCGGCGCGGTCGCGTTTCTGCAGGCGCGGGTTGCTTTCGATTTCCGCCCCGATGGTGGAATGGCTGCGGCCTTTATAATCATGGGCGGGATAGACTTTCAGGGCGGGGTCCAGCTTCAGCACCACGCCGAACAGGCTGTCATACAGGGCATCGGGATCGCCGGTGGGCAGGTCGGTGCGGCCGGTGCCGCCGATCAAGAGCGTGTCGCCGGTAAAGATCCGGTCGTCGGCCAGCACGCACATCGAGTCGCGCGTATGGCCGGGCGTGTGCAGCGCCTTCAGCCGCATTCCGCCCACCCGCAGGATCTCGCCATCGGCCAGGCGGAAATTGGCATAGGGCGCGGGCGACAGGCTGTGGGTCACCACCGGCGCGCCCAGCTTCAGGCCCAGCTCCTTGGCCGCCGAGAAATGATCGGCATGGGTATGGGTGTCCAGCACATAGCGGATGCGCAGGCCTTCGCGCGCCGCCAGCCCGAGATAATAGTCGGCCTGGGCCAGGTTGGGGTCGATCACCACGGCGGCATGGCTCTCGCTGCAGCCGAGCAGGTAAGACTGGCACCCTCCCGTGGCGATCTGCTCGAAAATCATCGCAGCCCCCAAAATGAAAGCAGATTGCCAGAAACGGGGCGGGGTTTCTATCCGCCGCGCAGCTGGGCGCGGAAAGCCTTGTCCTGCTTGAGGGCATATTCCCGCGCCATGGCCTTGCGGCGGGTGCGGTGCTTTTCAGCATAGACCAGCGTCCAGGTCCGGGCGCGGGTGGACTTGGCGCCGCGCTTGCCCGCACCATTATGCTCGGCCAGCCGCCGCTCCAGGTCCAGGGTCCAGCCGACATAAGTGACTTTCCGCCCACCGGGATTTCTGGTCTTCAGGACATAGACGAAAGACGGCATGGAGGTTTGTGCCGCGATTTTTGCAAGGCAGGCAAGGCCAAAAGCACGGGTTGTGCGACGCCGCGCCGGGGTCTATATGCTTGCCCAAGCAAGTATTGCCCAGGCAATATTTGACCCTATAGCGAGCAGGGGCATTGTCATGCGGCCTTATTACCGTCCCGGCAATTATGCGATGAAGAATTCCGTCGGCTACCTGATGCGGATGTCGGTCAACCGCGTGCTGCCGCAGATGGAAGCCCTGTTCCACGACCAGGAACTGACTTTCTCGCAATGGACCACGCTGGTGGCGCTGCATGACGGGCGCATCACCAGCGCCGGCGACCTGGCCCATAATATCTGCCACGACGCCGGCTCGCTCACCCGCCTGATCGACCAGATGGAAAAGCGCGGGTTGGTCACCCGCCAGCGCAGCAAGCAAGACCGCCGGGTCGTCACGTTGACATTGACCGCGCGCGGCCGCGCCCTGGTCGAGGCGCTGGCCCCCCGGGTGATGAATTTCTGGAACAAGCTGCTTTCGGGCTTTTCCCATGCCGAGGTGGATACGCTGATCGCGCTTCTCACCCGCCTGGTGCTGGCGGCGGACCCGCGCGCCTCCGCCAAATTGCATTTGTCCAAATCGCCCATTTTCACCGCCCGGAAGAAATCGGCATGAAAAAGCCCCTCGCATTGTTGCCCGCCCTGCTGCTTTCCGCCCCTCTTTTACAAGGATGCGTCGCCGCGCCGCCGACCACGCCGGAGGTCAAGGAAATCGCGCCCGATACGCTGGGCCTTGGCGCCAGTGCCGCGCCGCAATTTCCCGATGCCTGGTGGACGGCGTTTCACGATCCGCAGGTGGACCGCCTGGCGGGGCAGCTGGTGGCGGGCAATCCCACCCTGGCCGGGGCCATCGCCAAAATTCGCGCGGCACAGTCCGACGCCGCCGCCGCGGGCGCCGCAGCCCTGCCGCAGCTCAATCTGGACGGGCAGGAGCAGCGCACCCTGTTCTCCAAGGACTATATCATTCCGCCGCCTTACGGCGGCAGCTATCGCTGGTTCGGCCAGGTCGAAGCCAATCTTTCCTGGAACCTGGATTTCTGGGGCAAGCAGAAAGACCTGATCGCCAAGGCGGGTGACAATGCCAATGCCGCCCTGCTGGACGCGCAAGGGGCGCGGCTGGCGCTGTCGGGCGCTTTCGCCCAGACCTATATCGGTCTCTATCTGGCCTATGTGGACGGCGATATCGCCGACGCCACCGTGGCCGAGCGCGAAGAGATTCTCAAACTCACCCAGGGCCGCTTTGATGCCGGCCTGGAGAATGCCTCCGCCGTCGAACAGGCCAGGGCGCTGGTGGCGCTGGCGCGGGTGGATCGCCTGCGCTATGCCGCCCAGCGGGAGACGCAAATCCATGCCATCGCGGCGCTGACCGGGCAGGGCGCGGCCGCCTATGCCGGTTTTGTCCGGCCGGTGCCGGACCTGGATGCGGCGCTGCCGCTGCCCGACAGTTTGCCCGCCGATCTTCTCAGCCGGCGTCCCGATATCCTGGCGGCGCGGGCGCGGGTGGACGCGGCGGCCAAGGGCCGCGAGGCGGCGCATGCCGATTTCTATCCCGACATCAATCTGACGGCCGCCGCCGGCTTCCAGGCCATCGGGCTTTCCAACCTTCTGACCGGCAATGCCTTCACCATGGGGATCGGTCCGGCCATTCATCTGCCGATCTTCGACGCCGGAAAAATCCGCGCCCAATATGCCGGCGCCACCGCCGCGCTGGATGTTGCGGTCAGCGACTACAATGGCGCGGTGCTGAATGCGGTAAAGCAGACCGCCGATGCCATGACGCAGGTCAAGAGCCTGGCGGCCCAGCGCGCCGACCAGCAGGCGGCGCTGGACAGCGCCACCCGCGCCTTCAAGCTGGCTGAGGAACGCTACACCAGCGGTCTGTCCGACCAGATTCCGATGCTGACCGCCGAGGCCACGCTGCAGACAGCACGCCAGCAGATGGCCGGCCTGGTGGCCGAGAGCGCCATCCAGCGCATCACGCTGCTGCTGTCCGTCGGCGGCGGCTTCAACCCGCCCCCGGCGGCGGATGCCGCCAGTGAGTCAAAGGCGGCGGATGCTCCCAATCAGTCAAAGAACACCACCATCGCCAAACAGGAATGATGTCATGAGCGCTGCCCCCAACAACAACCGCCGCAATGGCCTTCTGCTCCTTGCCGCCGTGGTCGTGCTCGGCGCCATCGGTTACGGCCTCTACTGGTTCCTGGATTTGCGCTATTACGAAAGCACCGACGATGCCTATGTCGCGGGCAATGTCGTGGCCATCACCAGCCGCGAAAGCGCCACGGTGATGACGCTGCATGCCGACAACACCCAGACGGTGAAGCAGGGCGAGCTGCTGATCGAAATGGACCCCGCCGTCGCCAATGTGAACATGGCCGCCGCGGAGGCCAATCTGGCGCGGGCCGTGCGCGCCGTGCGCGGCGAATTCTCCGGCGCCGATACCTATCGCGCCCAGCTGTCGCAGGCGCAGGTGGTGCTGGCCCAGGCGCAAAGCGATTTCCAGCGCCGCCAAACGGCCTCCGCCGACGGCGCGGTGTCGGGCGAGGAGCTGGCCCATTCCCGTGAGGCGGTCCAGGCTGCCACCGCTTCGGTCAATGCCGCCAAGGCGGGACTCGACCATGCCCTGTCGCAGATCGAGGGCGCCAGCGTTGCCAACAATCCCGATGTGCTGTCGGCCGAGGCGCAGCTGCGCAATGCCGCCATCGCGCTGGGCCATATGCGCCTGATCGCGCCGGTGGATGGCGTGATTGCCCAGCGCACCGTGCAGGTGGGCCAGCAGGTGGCGGCCGGCACGCCGCTGATGGCGGTGGTGCCGCTGTCCAATGTCTGGATCGACGCCAATTTCAAGGAAGTGCAGCTCTCAAACATGCGCATCGGCCAGCCCGTCACCATCACGGCGGACGTTTATGGCGGCAGCGTCACCTATCACGGGCATATCGAGGGTCTGGGCGCCGGTTCGGGCAGCGCCTTCGCGTTGCTGCCGCCGCAGAATGCCAGCGGCAACTGGATCAAGATCGTCCAACGCGTGCCGGTGCGCATCGCGCTTGCCCCGAAGGAACTAGCCGACCATCCGCTGCGCGTCGGGCTTTCGGTCTCCGCCAGCGTCGATGTGCATGACACTTCCGGACCGTCGGTGAATTCGGCGATGAGCGGCGGCGCCATGACGGCCGATACCGGCGAGGACACCAGGGCCGCCACCGATGCGCTGATCGCCAGGATTCTGTCGGACAATGGAGCTGGCCAAGAGGGAAGTCGTAAATGAGCAGCCCGGGCGCGGCGGCGCCTGCCAATGCCCTGCCGCCGCCCATGACCGGCGGCCCGCTGGCGATAACGGCGCTGGCCCTGGCGCTCGGCACCTTCATGATGGTGCTGGATTCCACCATCGCCAATGTCTCGCTGCCCACCATTGCGGGCAATCTTGGCGTCAGTCCCGACCAGGGCACCTGGGTGATCACCTCCTTTGCCGTCTCCAACGGCATCGGCGTGCCGCTGACCGGCTGGCTGATGGGCCGCTATGGCGTGGTGAGGATTTTCGTTCTGGCGGTGCTGGCCTTCACCGCCGCGTCCTTTCTCTGCGGCATCGCCTGGAGCCTGCCGTCGCTGATTTTCTTCCGCGTGCTGCAAGGCGGCGTTTCGGGCCCGGTGATCCCGGGCTCCCAGGCGCTGCTGATTTCCATTTTTCCCGCCAACAAGCGGGCCACCGCGCTGGGCATCTGGTCCATCACCACACTGGTGGCGCCGATCTGCGGCCCCATCCTGGGCGGCTATATCTCCGACAATTACCATTGGGGCTGGATATTCCTGATCAATGTGCCCGTAGGCCTGATCGTGGGTTTCCTTTGCTGGCGATCGCTGAAAAGCCGCGAGACGCCCACGCGCAAGCTGCCCATCGACATGGTGGGACTGGGGCTGCTGGTCGTCTGGGTCGGCGCGCTGCAGGTGATGCTGGATACCGGCAAGGACCAGGACTGGTTCGCCTCGACCCAGATCATCGTCCTGTCCCTGGTCTCCGCCGTTGGTTTCATCGCTTTCCTGATCTGGGAGCTGACGGACAAGCACCCCATCGTGGACCTGACCCTGTTCAAGAGCCGCAACTTCGCGCTCGGCACCCTGGCTTTCTGCCTGGGCTATGCCGTGTTCTTCGCCAACAGCCTCCTGATGCCGCTCTGGCTTCAGACCCAGGTCGGCTACACCGCAAGCTGGGCGGGTCTGGTGGCGGCGCCGACCGGGGCCATCGCCGTGCTGCTGACGCCGTTCACGGCGCGGATGATGTCGCGGGTGGATGCGCGCATCATCGCCACGGTGGCGTTTATCGCCTTCGCCACGTCCTTCCTGCTGCGCTCGAATTTCACCGCCGACGCCTCTTTCTTCGATTTCGTGCTGCCGCTGCTGGTGCAGGGCATCGCCATGGCGACCTTCTTCCTGGCGATGATCACCATCCTGCTCGATGGCCTGCCGCCGCAGCGCTTCCCCTCGGCGTCCGGCGTCAGCAATTTCGTCCGCATCACGGCGGGCGGCTTTGCCACCTCGGTGGTCACCACCGTGTGGGACCGCCGCGAGGCGCTGCACCAGAGCCGGCTGGCGGACCAGACCACCATCTTCAGTCCCATTCTGCGCGGCGTGATCGAGAATCTGCACCGGCTGGGCCTGCCGGAACTGGGCGCCCAGGCCAGCATCAGCCGTACCATGGTGAGTCAGGCCTATCTGCTGGCCAGCGATGACATCTTCTGGGCTTCGGGCTGGATCTGCATTGCGCTGATCGGAATTGTCTGGCTCTGCCACAAGGCCAAGTCCGGCGGAGGTCCGGCGATCGCGGCGGACTGAAGTCTGCAGCCACTAGTGTCTCATGGCCGCGCGGCCGATTGACAGAAACCCGGTGTCGCGCGGTAGTCGGGCATGGCCCGGGACCTGTTGATTCGCCGGTTGAGAGTTCTTGCGCGCCGTCATTTCTGGGATGGCGCCTGCGTCCTGCTGTTCGCCGCCGCGCTGGCGGGCGGCACGGGGCCGCTGCTGTCCGGCGCCGGAAAATTCGCGGACAGCCTGGTTCCGGGCATCGCGGCCCAGGCATCGGATGAACCGGCCAAGGTCTATGGACCGGCGGGCGCCGGCGTGGCGCGGCTGCCGATGTACGAATTCGCCGCCGCCTCGCCTTATTCGCCGCAGGTCCTGTTTCCGGTAAAAAGCCACATCTTTCCCGACTGGCTGACGCATATCGTCCACCGCGCGGCACCGCCGCCGGTGCGCGATCCCGTCATCGCCATCTGCATTGACGATCTGGGCGAAGACCTGGCCGGCACCGACCGGGCGATGGCGCTTCCCAAAGAAGTGGCGCTGTCCTTCCTTCCTTACGCCGAGGCGACGTCCTTCCTGGCGCAGGAAGCGGAAGCCAAGGGCCATATCGTGCTGGCGCATGTGCCGATGGAGGCGCTGTCGCAGACCGATCCTGGTCCCATGGCGCTGAAAGTCGGCGCGCCCGACATCGCGCAGAAAATCGCCTGGAATATCGCCCGCGTGCCGGGCCTGTCCGGCATCAACAATCATGAAGGCAGCCGCTTTACCGGAGATGACGCCTCGCTGGCGCCGGTGATGCGGGCGCTGGCGGCGCGGCACCTGTTCTTTTTCGATTCCCGCACCGGACCGCAGTCCAGGGCCGTCGGCATGGCCGAGGGCCTGGGGGTGATGAGCGCCGGGCGCGACATTTTCCTCGACGATGTGGTCAGCGAAGAGGCGGTGCGCCAGCAGCTGGACGCCCTGGCGGCCACCGCCAAGCGCCAGGGCGCCGCCATCGCCATCGGCCATCCCCATGACGCGACGCTGAAGGTGCTGGCGGAATGGCTGGTGCAGAACCACGGCGTCGAGCTTGTGACTCTCAGTGAGGCGATGAAGCGCAAGTCGCAACCAGTAGCAGTGGCGTCGCGCTAAGGCCTACTGGCCCTTCTTCACGCTGGCAAAGCGCACCGCTTCCTCGGCGGCGGCCATCAGGGCGCGGGCCTTGTTGACCGTCTCTTGGTATTCGGCCTCCGGCTCGCTGTCGGCCACCACGCCGCCGCCCGCCTGCACATACATGGTGCCGTCCTTGACGATGGCGGTGCGCAGCACGATGCAGGTGTCCATCGAGCCGTCGGCGGCGAAATAGCCCACCGCGCCGCCATAGGGGCCGCGCTTTTCCTTTTCGAACTCGTCGATGAGCTCCATGGCGCGGATTTTGGGCGCGCCCGACAGCGTGCCGGCGGGCAGCCCCGCCGCCAGCGCGTCCACCGCATCCAGGCCATCGCGGATATCGCCTTCGACATTGGACACCAGGTGCATCACATGGCTGTAGCGTTCGATGAAGAAGCTGCCGGTGACCTTGACGCCGCCGATCTTGGCGACGCGGCCGACATCGTTGCGGCCCAGATCCACCAGCATCAGATGCTCGGCGCGCTCCTTGGGGTCGGCCATCAATTCCTCGGCCAGCGCCTTGTCCTCGGCGGGGGTCTTGCCGCGCGGGCGGGTGCCGGCGATGGGGCGGATGGTGACCTTGCCGTCGCGCAGGCGCACCAGAATTTCCGGGCTGGAGCCGACAATCGAAAATCCGGGCATCGCCAGGTGATAGAGGAAGGGCGAGGGGTTCAGCCGCCGCAGCGCCCGGTAGAGCGAAAATGGCGGCAGCGAAAAGGCGCGGCGGAAGCGCTGGCTGGGCACCACCTGGAAGACATCGCCGGCCTTGATGTAATCCTTGGCCCGCGCCACCACCGAGAAATATTCCGCCTTGGTCATGTTGGACTGGATTTCCCCGGCGGGCGGCGGCGCTGTTGCCGCCGTCACGGGCAGGGGCTTGTCCAGTTCCGCCAGCGCTTCGTCCAGCCGCGCTGTGGCGCGGGCGTAAGCGGTGCGTGCATCCACGCTCTTGTCGGGCCAGACCGGCGTCACCACCAATATCTCGTCCTTCACCGTGTCGAAGATGGCGGTGATGGTGGGGCGCAGCAGGATGGCGTCGGGCAGGCCCAGCCTGTCCGGCGGCATATGGGGCAGCTTTTCAATCTGCCGCACCATGTCGTAGCCGAGATATCCGAACAGGCCCACCGCCATGGGCGGCACGCCCTCGGGCAGCGGCATTTTCGTTTCCGCGATCAGGCTGCGCAGGGAAGCGAGCGGCTTCTCCTTCAGCGGCGCGAAGACATTCTTGTCTCCCAGCGCCTGGCGGTTGATTTCG
>CAIOFO010000070.1 GCA_903857685.1 uncultured Alphaproteobacteria bacterium | reverse complement strand
TGCCGATGCCGGGTTTCATCACGTCATTGGAGGCCAGCAGCAGCCGCGCATTCTCCATGCCGCCGCAGGCCAGCACGACATAGCGCGGCTTGACCTGGAAACGGTTGCCGGCGCTGCCGCTGGGCGTCAGCGTGGCGATATCCAGATGGTCCACATGCCCGCCATCCCGCGCCAGGCGGATGCCGGTGACATTGGCGTGAAACAGCGGCGTCACTCCGGCGGCGCGCCTGAGATCGTCCTGATAGCGCTGGCCGAAATGGGTGGGCAGGATATCGCCGCGCGTGCGCGAGAACTGGAACCAGGTGGTGTAGATGCCGCCCTTGTCCAGTGGCAGCATCGGGCCATTGTCCGTCACCATGCTGTCGGCGCCGTCATAGATCCAGGGACCGGCCTCGACCAGCGACTGGGCGCGGGCGAAATAGGGCTCGATCTCCCGGCGGCCGATCGGCCAGCCGGAATGGGGCACCCAGTCCCGCGTCTCGAAATCAATCGCGTCCAGCGGCCGGCACCAGCCGCCCCAGTGATTGGTGCTGCCGCCCAGGAAACGCAGGCGCCCGCCATCCAGCGCGGTATAGGCGACGCCGCTCTGGCTGCCGCCATACAGGGACTGATCCCTGGAATCGAAATTCATCCCGCCGGATTCCAGCAGCAGGACTTTCTGGCCGCTGCCCTCCATTGCCAGCGCCAGTGAAATGCCGGCCGGTCCGCCGCCAATGATGGCGAGGTCGGGGGTCAGGACCGTTCCGGCCGGAAGGGTGCGGGCGTCGAGGATGGCGGTCAAAATAATTGTCCGGAAAGGGCCGGTAAAATTCTAGGCCCGCGGGTACTGGCTTGTCTTGTCGGAAATATGGCGGGGGAGGGGGCGGAAGTGGTAGGGACGGCAGGCGCGGCCCGCAAGGCCATAGGGGCAGGGACTATGCAAAGCGGGGACAATGCAGCGGGCGGCGGCAATGGGGGCAACCTCACGCTCGTCAGCCATTACGTGAAAGAGCAATCCTTCAAGAATGAAGGCGGTCCCGCTGGCCTGGCGTTCAAGCGCCAGGTTGATCTGGGCTGCGATCTGGTCACCCGGCGCGCCGATGACGGACATCACGAAGTCGAGATCAAATTGCGCGCCAATTCCAGGGAAGGCGGGGCGTCGGGCTTTGTCCTGGAATTGACCTATGCCGGCCTGTTCCGCTTGCAGAATATTCCCGCCGACGCGGTGCAATCGGCGCTTCTGGTGGACGCTCCCACGGCGCTCTTTCCCCATCTTCGCGACATTGCCGCCGACACAATTCAAAAAGGCGGCCTGCCGCCCCTGAATCTGGACACGTTCGATTTCGCGGCCCTTTATCGCGCCGATACCGGAAAGGAGCCGGCCCGGAACATCGCCGTTGCCAGCGCCATCACCGCGCAGCCCGCGCTGCAGCCGGAAATCCACAAGCTGTTTCCCACCAGCATCTACGGCGCGCCGCTCGGCGTTTCGCTGCACGCCGAACTGGAAGCGGCGTGCCTCAAGCTCGCGGCGGAGGATGAGGCCGGGCGCGCCTGGTCCCGGGACGGCCTTCGCGGCGGCTATACCTCCTATGCCTCGATCTACGATTTGCCCAGCCGCGCTCCGGTATTTGCCGCCCTGGTCGAAAATCTGGGTCGCCATATCGCGGCCTTCGCCCGGGCGGTTGAATTCGACATGCAGGGACGGCGATTTGTTCTGGACAGCATCTGGGTCAATGTCCTGCAGGAAGCCGGCTCGCACCCGGCGCATATCCATCCCCATTCCGCTATCAGCGGCACTTATTATGTGAGCGTGCCGCCGGGCGGGGCGGCGCTCTATTTCGAGGATCCGCGTACGGGATTGATGATGTCGGCTCCGCCGCGCGCCAAGACGGCACGGCCGGAAAACCGCGACGTCGTCGCCATGCGGCCCAAGGCGGGAAATCTATTCCTGTGGGAAAGCTGGCTGCGTCACGGCGTCGAACCCCATGGCGGCAAGAGCCCGCGCATCTCCATCAGCTTCAATTACAAGGTGGAGGGGACGGTCAAGAATGCGTTGGCGTAGTGTGAGATGTGCCGGTGGAGCTTGTTGCCCGCCTGCGCCCCTCGCACGCCTGCGCCCAGCGACAGCGTAGCGGCGCGCTGATGCCTGCGCGCCACGCGCGCTGCAGGGCGGCCCGCGCTGGCGCTAGGCCGCGTGGCGTACGCTGTCGCTACGTCACCCCGCAGCGCAGGCGTGGCCGCTTGGCTCCACCATTTCCCGCCCGGTGAGGGCGGTGCGGGTCGGTAAGATTGGTGATTGGCGGGAAATGGTGGAGCCAAGCGGGATCGAACCGCTGACCTCCTGCATGCCATGCAGGCGCTCTCCCAGCTGAGCTATGGCCCCGTTCCATGTTCGGGCCGTCTGGTGTCGGCCCGTTACAGACTTATCAGGCTTCGTCCTTGGCAATGCCGGGATCGATGATGCCGGCGACGTCGTCTTCCTCGTCCTCGACTTCGGCCAGAAGCCCGTCATCGGCTTCTTCTTCCTCGTCGTCCTCGACTTCGATGTCCTCGATGGCGACTTCCTCGTCGCCCTCGACAACGCTCATGCCGGATTCCGCCTCGGCTTCTTCTTCCTCGGCGGTTTCGTCCTCGTCTTCGCCGGTGGCGGCGATGACCAGCGGCGCCTCTACGACAGCCGCCTCTTCTTCTTCCTCGGCTTCGGATTCGCCGTCTTCATTCTCGTCGTCTTCTTCCTCGTCCTCCGACTCCTCGGCGCGCACCACGGTGGCGGCGACGGCAGGCTCGGGCTGGCGGCCGCGGCGCTGCTTGTAGAGCGCCTCGGGCTCGAACGAAAAGCCGCATTTCGGGCATTCGATCGGACGCTTCGTAAGGTCGTAGAAGCGCGTGCCGCAACTGGGGCAGCCCCGTTTCGTTCCAAGATCTGCCTTGACCAAACTGCGTGTTCCCATGAAGAAGGGGTTGTCGGAGGGGCGCGTTTGCCACGGGTGCCGCCCCTTGTCAAAGGTAATAAAAAGGCCGCCATGCACCCCGACACCCCCCACCCCCTCACGGCCCGCAAGTCGCCGCCTCTCCAGGGCATTGCCCAGGTGCCGGGCGACAAATCCATCTCCCAGCGGGCGCTGATCCTGGGCGCGCTGGCCAGGGGTGAAACCCGCATTTCCGGCCTGCTGGAGTCGGGCGATGTCCATTCCACCGCCGCCGCCCTCCGGGGATTTGGCGCGGAACTGGTCCGGCAGGCGCCCGGCCGCTGGCTTGTCACGGGAACCGGGGTGGGCAACTGGAAAAGTCCGGTCGCGCCGCTGGATTTCGGCAATTCCGGCACAGGCTCGCGCCTGGTGATGGGCGCCATGGCGACCACCCCGGTCACGGCGGTCTTCACCGGCGATGCCTCCTTGCGGTCGCGGCCCATGGCGCGGGTGGTGGAACCCTTGCTGGCTTTCGGTTTGCGCTATGAAGGACAGGGGCCCAAGGCGCTGATGCCGCTGACCTTGCATGGCTCGAAAGACGCCGGGGCGCAGACGCTTGCCGTCGCCACCGCCTCGGCCCAGGTGAAATCGGCGCTGTTGCTGGCGGCGCTGAATGCAAAGGGCACCAGTGTAATATCGCAATCCTCCCTGACCCGGGATCACACCGAAAAGATGCTGGGTGCGTTCGGCGCAAGAATTTCGGTCAGGCAACTTGATGACGGCGAAGCGATTACGCTGGAAGGCCCGGCCAACTTGGCCGGCTGCGCGGTCGAAGTGCCGCGCGATCCATCTTCCGCGGCCTTTGCCATTGTCTCGGCCCTGATTGTGCCGGGCTCCGAAATTACGCTGCCGGGCATCCTGCTCAATCCCCGCCGCATCGGCCTGATTGAGACGCTGCTCGAGATGGGCGCGGAAATCCAGATCTCCAACAAGCGCGTCAGCGGCGGCGAAGAGATCGGCGACCTGCTCGTGCGCCATTCAACTCTCAACGGTGTCACGGTTCCCGCCGGCCGGGCGCCCTCTTTGATTGACGAATATCCCGTTCTTGCCGTGGCCGCCGCCTTCGCGCATGGCCAGACCGTGATGCTGGGACTGGAAGAGTTGCGGGTGAAGGAAAGCGACCGGCTGAACGCCATCATCGCCGGGCTCAAGGCCAACGGCGTAGAGGCATCCGTTCACGGCGACGATCTGACGGTCCATGGCATGGACAAGGTGCCGGGCGGCGGGACGGTTACAACCCATATGGACCACCGCATCGCCATGAGCTTCCTCACCATGGGCCTGGCGAGCCAAAGGCCCGTCACCGTGGATGACGCCGGCATGATCGCCACCAGCTTTCCCGAATATCAGGAATTAATGCGCGGCTTGGGAGCGCAATTCGATGGAGCGGCCAATTGAAAAAATTCGCGGATATGGAAGCGCCATGAGCCCCCAATCCATCGTGATCGCTGTTGACGGCACCGCGGCATCCGGCAAGGGCACCCTGGCCAAGAAGCTGGCGCAGCATTTCGGTTTTGCCCATCTGGATTCCGGGGCGCTCTACCGTCTGGCCGCCTATAGCGTGCTGGAAGCCAAGGGCGATCCGAAAAACGAAGCCGATGCCCTGCGCGGCGCCCAGACCATTGATTTCAACCTGGCGGGCGATGCGCGCATCCGCACCGATTTCATCGGCCAGGCGGCATCCTTCGTTGCCGCCATTCCGGCGGTGCGCGCCGCGCTGCTCGACTTCCAGCGCAATTTCCTGGCCCATCCTCCGGGCGGCAGCCCCGGCGCGGTAATGGACGGGCGCGATATCGGCACCGTGATCTGCCCCGGCGCCACCGCCAAGCTCTATGTCGATGCCCGCCCGGACGTGCGGGCCCGCCGCCGCTGGACCGAGCTGAAGGCCATGGGCATCCGGCGCGGGGAGGGGGATTTGCTGAAGGAACTCAATGCCCGCGACGCCGCCGATAAATCTCGCCCGGTTTCCCCCCTGGTCCAGGCCCCGGACGCCGCCTTGCTCGACACCTCCGATTTGGGTATAGACGCGGCGTTCGCGGCAGCTCTTGCCCTGGTTTCAGCCAAGGTCGAGAGCGCGCTCAAGGACCGTCCCAGGGGCTAAGGAGGCCCGGCGGCTTTCGGGCATCCCGCTTACTTATCCCAGCAACCCACCGCCCGGCGGATATGCATCCGTTTGGGAAGTCCAGCAGCCGCAGCGCTGTTCGGCATGCACGAAACTGTCAGGAACAATCATGGTCCGCGTCGCCACTCTTTCCCGTCCGCCTTCCGCCAACTCCATTTCCGCTCCCAGCCGCGATGATTTCACCGCGATGCTGGAGCAGAGCTTCGTGACCCAGTCGCCCCAGGAGGGCCAGGTCATCAAGGGCACCATCGTGTCCATCGAAAATGATTTCGCCATGGTGGATGTGGGTCTGAAGACCGAAGGGCGCATCAGCCTCAAGGAATTCTCGATGCCGGGCATTCCCGCCAGCGTGGCTGTCGGCGACACGGTCGAAGTCTATCTGGAGCGGGTCGAGAACGCGCTGGGCGAAGCGGTGCTGAGCCGCGACAAGGCCCGCCGCGAGGAAAGCTGGATCAAGCTCGAAAAGGCCTTCAACGACCAGAGCCGCGTCCAGGGCGTGATCTTCGGCCGCGTCAAGGGCGGCTTCACGGTTGATCTCGACGGCGCCGTGGCCTTCCTGCCCGGCTCGCAGGTTGATGTGCGTCCCACCCGCGATGTGGGGCCGCTGATGAACCAGCCGCAGCCTTTCCAGATCCTGAAAATGGACCGCCGCCGCGGCAACATCGTCGTGTCGCGCCGCGCCGTGCTGGAAGAGCGCCGCGCCGAGGAACGCACCTCGCTGGTGGCGTCCTTGCAGGAAAAGCAGATCGTCGAAGGCGTGGTCAAGAACATCACCGATTACGGCGCCTTTGTGGATCTGGGCGGCGTGGACGGCCTGTTGCACGTCACCGACATCGCCTGGCGCCGCGTCAGCCACCCGACCGAGGTTCTGTCGGTCGGCCAGACCGTCACGGTCCAGATCATCAAGATCAACCATGAGACGCAGCGCATCTCGCTGGGCATGAAGCAGCTGCAGACTGATCCCTGGGAAGGCGTCGCCGCCAAGTACCCGGTGGGCGTGCAGTTCAAGGGCAAGGTCACCAACGTCACCGATTACGGCGCCTTCGTGGAGTTGGAGCCGGGCGTCGAAGGCCTGGTTCATGTCAGCGAAATGTCGTGGGTCAAGAAGAACCTGGCCCCCTCCAAGCTGGTCACCCCCGGCACGGATGTGGACGTCCAGGTGCTGGAAGTGGATTCCAACAAGCGCCGCATCAGCCTCGGCCTGAAGCAGACCCAGGAAAATCCCTGGAACAGCTTCACCGCCAACCATCCGGCCGGCAGCATCATCGAGGGCGAGGTCAAGTCCATCACCGAGTTCGGCCTGTTCATCGGCCTGGATTCGGACATTGACGGCATGGTTCATCTCTCGGACATCTCCTGGTCCACCCCCGGCGAGGAAGCGATCAAGGCCTATGAAAAGGGCCAAATCGTCAAGGCCAAGGTGCTGGACATTGATGTCGAGAAGGAACGCGTCTCGCTGGGCATCAAGCAGCTGGAAGAAGGCAGCAAGGCCGAAAAGAAGGCCGGCGCGGCCGCTTCAGCCTCCGGCGGCGCACTCAAGAAGAACCAGGTCGTCACCGGCACGGTCACCGAGGTCAATGACGGCGGCATCGAGGTGGAACTGGAAGGCGGCATGCGCTCCTTCATCCGTAGAGCCGACCTGGCCCGCGACCGCAACGACCAGCGCCCCGACCGTTTCGGCAAGGGCGACAAGGTGGACGCCATGGTCACCAGCGTGGACAAGGCCAGCCGCAAGGTCTCGCTCTCCATCAAGGCCCGGGAAGTGGCCGAGGAGAAGGAAGCCGTGGCCCAGTTCGGGTCCTCGGATTCCGGCGCATCGCTTGGCGATATTCTCGGCGCGGCCCTGAAGAAGAAGACCAAGAAGGGTGAGCCGGAGTAACGAAAGGTCTCGCCCTACGCTGTCGCTAGCGAGGGACCTTTCGTCCGGCGAACGCCCCTTCAATGTCCTGGGATATTGAAGGGGCCGGCGAAAACGCAAAAAGGGCGGGAACGAAAGTTCCCGCCCTTTTGTTATCTATCGCACCGGAATGCGCGCGCTTTGTCCCTGTCACAGAATCGCATAGCGTCCGCGTCCATCAATGTTGATGTTTGAGGGAGTTGAATTCATGGCTGCGAAGAAGAAGAGCAAACTGGCCCAGCGGGCGAGCGAACTGGAAGAGGCTGTTACCCGCCTGTTCACCGGCGTGGCCCCGGCCAAGAAGAAGAAGCGCCGCAAGGCCAAGAAGGCCAAGGTCGTGAAGAAAGCCGTCAAGGCGGTCAAGAAAGCCGTCAAGAAGGCCAAGCGCAAGGCCAAAAAGAAGTAATCAGACCGGCTTTCATGCCTTTAAAAGACGCGTCCGTGAAAGCGGGCGCGTCTTTTGCTTGGTGTCCGGCGCCTTCAGGCGCGCTTGCGCCACAGCAGGTTGATCGCCAATCCGCCCATCACCATCAGGGTGGCGGCGATCTTCCAGCCTTCCAGCGGCTCCCCCAGCAGCAGGGCCGAGGCGCCGAAGCCGAACACCGGCACCAGCAGAGACATGGGTGTAATGGTGGCGGCGGGGTAGCGCGACAGCAGATAGGCCCAGCAACCATAGCCGAACATGGTGTTGCCCACGCTCTGCCACAGCACGACCGCCCAGGTCGCCAGGGTGGCGTTGGAAAGCCCGTGCTCGATGGCCGGCAGGCCTTCGTGCAGCAGCGACAACAGATAAAGCGGCGGCAGCGCGAACAGGCTGGCCCACACCACATAGGCCAGAATGTTCAGGCCGGGATTTGTCTTGACGGCTTCGCGTCCGGCCTGGTTGGCGATCGCCCAACCTGCCGCCGCGGCCAAGGTCAGCACCAGTCCCAGGACAGTGGTGCCATGGCCGTTATGGGCCGCGATCACACCCATTCCGGCAAGCGCCAGGACAAAGGCGGCGATCTGGTGGGCCGCCAGCCGCTCGCCGCTGCGCAGCATGGAAATGCCGATGGTGAAAAACACCTGCATCTGCACCACCAGCGACGCCAGACCGGGTGAAATCATGCCATCCATGGCCAGGAACAACAGGCCGAACTGGCCGAAGCCGACCGCGACGCCGTAAAGCGCCAGGTTTGACCAGGACACTTTGGGCCGCGGCAGGAAAAATGCCGCCGGCAGCAGCACAAGGGTAAAGCGCAGCGCCGCGAACAGCAGCGGCGGCAGGGCATCGAGCCCGATGCGGATGACGACGAAATTCGTCCCCCAGACAAAGACGATGGCCAGCGCCAGCAGGGCATGGCGCAGGGATAGGTGCGTGGAAGTCACGGCTTTTGTCCCCAAAGCAGGCTGCACTATAGCGGGCGTCCGCAATTCCGGCTCCGTCATCTCCGCATAACGGCCGCGCTTCAGCCCAGATAGGCCAGCGCGAACAGGGCCAATCCGACCGCGCCCAGGCCCATGGCGCCAAACCAGAATTGCGCCCGCCTTGTGATGATCGCCATGGTGGACAGGGCGATGCCGATTTCGATCAGGGTGGCCGCGCCGGTCAGCCAGTGATGGCGGCTTTCATGCTCGGCGCTTTCCTTGACCCGCTGGTCGCGCTCTTTCTCCGCCTGCTCGGCCTCTGTTCGGGCCTTGTCCTGGTCGGTGCGCTGCTCCTTGATGTCGTTCTTGTAGTCCTGCAGATGCGCACCGCCGCCATCGGCGGCAATCTCATACATGTGCCGCTTCAGGCTGTCGGCCTGGTACTCGTTCCAGGAATCGGTGGCCTTGTCCTGCGCCAGCACCGCTTCGCTCGACAGGGTGATGGCCTTGCCGCCTTCAACCGTTTCCAGGCTGCCCGCCGCCGCGGCCATGACCGCCAGCACCGCCACCGTGATGGAAACCTTGGAGATGAAAGGATTGTTCTCATGGGCGGCATGTTCGGCATGCTCGGCGTGCTCATGCGCTTCCAGTGCGGGATCATGTTCCATGGGCGCTCCGATTCGATTGCAGCAAGCAGCCTAATCGTCCCTGAGCGGGCCGGGGAATGGCGCCGCAGGTTGCCCACGAAAAGGGCAGCCCCGGGCCAAAGCCGCCTCGGAGATGGCATCAAATCCGCCATGGAACCCCAAAATTCCGAAAAAAGACTGACTTTTCAGCGGGTTCCCGTTGACGGGGCAGGGGGCGTCTGACAATTTAACCGGGCCGGGCGGCGTTACACACCCGGCTTTGTCCCTACAGGGGCTGGGATGATCAAGTCTGAATTGGTTGCGCGGCTTACCGCACGTTATCCACATCTCTACCACCGCGATGTGGAACGTATCGTCACGACCGTACTGGACAGCATCACCAAGGCGCTGGCAGACGGCCACCGCGTGGAATTGCGCGGTTTCGGGGCTTTTTCCGTGAAAGTGCGGCCGTCGCGCATGGGCCGCAATCCGCGCACCGGCGAGCCAGTGGCGGTGGGCGAAAAGCGGGCGCCTTTTTTCCGCACCGGCAAGGAATTGCGCGAGAGGCTGAATGGCGGAACATCCGAATCCTGATAGAGGGTTTGCGATGCGTGCCAATCCCGTATTTGTTGCCCTGGACACCACCGATCTGGACTATGCGCGCCAGTTGGCCGAGCGCCTGCGCGGCCATGTCGGCGGACTGAAGCTGGGACTTGAGTTTTTTTCCGCCCACGGGCCTGAGGGCGTCCGGGCATTCCAGGACCTGGAATTGCCGATTTTTCTGGATCTCAAATTCCACGATATTCCCAACACGGTGGCAGGGGCGGTCCGGGCCGCCGCGTCCCTGGGCGTGGACATCATCAATGTTCATGCTGCCGGCGGCCCCGCCATGATGAAAGCGGCGCTGGAAGCGGCGCGCAGCGCCGGACCCAAAACCAAGGTGATCGCGGTGACGGTGCTCACCAGCCTGTCCGACAGCGATCTTGCCGCGGTGGGGCAGGCGCCCTCTGCCGGCGAACAGGTGCTGCGCCTGGCGCAGTTGGCGAAGTCGTGCGGGTTGGACGGCGTGGTGTGTTCGGCGCTTGAGATTGCGCCGCTGCGCGCGGCGCTGGGACGGGATTTCATGCTGGTGGTGCCGGGCATCCGTCCCGCCGGCAGCGATCTTGGCGATCAGCACCGCGTAATGGGTCCGGCCGAGGCGCACCTTGCAGGCGCCAGCATTCTTGTCATCGGACGCCCCATCACCGCCGCCCCGGACCCCGCCAAGGCAGCCGCTGAGATCGCCCAAAGCTTAAGCATCTGAAGGGCTTAAGCATGGGTTCCAGGTTTGCTTGATTTATCGCTTTGACGGGACCATAAGCCCCATCCCATGTCGATTATCGTCAAAATCTGCGGGATCAATTCGGCCGCCGCCGCTGATGCGGTGATGCGCGCCGGCGCCGATTTCGGCGGCCTGGCGTTCTTCGCCAAAAGCCCCCGCAACCTCACCCTCGCCTCCGGCGCGGCGCTGGCGACACGCATGCGGGGCCGCCTGAAGCTGGCGGCGCTGGTGGTGGATGCCGATGACGAAACGCTGGGCCGCATCGCCGCCGAGGTGAAGCCCGATTTTTTCCAGTTGCACGGCAAGGAGACGCCGTCCCGCGCCGCCGAAATCTTCGCCCGCTTTCAAATTCCGCTGATCAAGGCGTTGCCGGTGGCGGAAGCCGCCGATCTTTCGCGCGCAGCCGCCTATGACATGGCGGAGATGCTACTGTTCGACGCCCACCCGCCGCAAAACGCGGCGCGCCCCGGCGGCCATGGTGTGGCCTTTGACTGGCAGGTGTTGAATGGCGCGAACCTGAACAAGCCCTGGTTCCTGGCCGGCGGCCTCAATCCGGAGAATGTCGCGCGCGCCATCGCCGCCAGCGGCGCGCAGATGGTGGATGTCTCCTCGGGCGTGGAAAGCGCTCCCGGAGTCAAAAGTGAAAGCCTGATCGGCGATTTCGTCGCCGCCGCGCACCAGAAGGCGGCGGCATGAGCGCGACTCCGAATTCCTATCGCACCGGTCCCGACAGCTTTGGCCATTTCGGCGCCTATGGCGGCCGCTATGTCGCTGAAACCCTCATGCCGCTGGTGCTTTCGCTGGAAGCCGCTTACGAGGCGGCGAAGAAAGATCCCGCCTTTCAGGCCGAACTGGACGGGTTGCTCAGGCATTATGTCGGGCGCGAAAGCCCGCTCTATTTCGCCGAGCGTCTGACGCAGCATTTCGGCGGCGGCAAGATCTATCTCAAGCGCGAAGACCTCAATCACACCGGGGCGCACAAGATCAACAATTGCCTGGGCCAGATCCTGCTGGCCCGCCGCATGGGCAAGACCCGCATCATCGCCGAGACCGGCGCCGGCCAGCACGGCGTCGCCACCGCCACGGTCTGCGCCCGCTTCGGCCTGCCCTGCGTCATCTACATGGGCGAGGTGGATATCGAGCGCCAGAAGCCCAATGTCTTCCGCATGAAACTGCTGGGTGCCGAAGTGCGCCCCGTCACGTCCGGCTCGCGCACCTTGAAGGACGCCACCAATGAGGCGATCCGCGACTGGGTCGCCAATGTCGAAGACACGTTTTACATCATCGGCTCGGTGGTGGGCATGCATCCTTATCCCATGATGGTGCGCGACTTCCAGACCGTGATCGGCAATGAAACCCGCGCCCAGATGCAGTCCCGCGAAGGCCGGCTGCCCGATTTGGTGATGGCCTGTGTCGGCGGCGGCTCTAATGCCATGGGCATGTTCCATCCTTTCGTGGACGATCCCTCGGTCGAGATTCACGGCGTCGAAGCGGCAGGCGACGGCGTCAACACGCCGCGCCACGCCGCCACCCTGAGCAAGGGTTCGCCAGGCGTGCTGCATGGCTCGCGCTCCTATCTGCTGCAGGACCCGGACGGCCAGATCATCGAGGCCCATTCCATTTCGGCAGGGCTCGATTATCCCGGCATCGGGCCGGAGCATGCCTGGCTGAAGGATAGCGGCCGTGTGAAGTATTTCTCCGCCACCGACAAGGAAGCGCTGGATGCCTTCATGTTGCTCTCCAAGCTGGAGGGCATCATCCCGGCTCTGGAATCGGCCCATGCCCTGGCCCATGTCGGCCGCATCGCGCCGGGCATGAAAGCGGATCAACTGATCGCGGTCTGCCTTTCGGGGCGCGGCGACAAGGATGTTTTCTCCGTGGCCGCCGCTCTGGGAGAAAAGCTGTGAGCCGCATCGCTGCGCGTTTCGCGGAACTGAAAACGGCGAGCCGCAAGGCCTTCGTGCCCTTCATCAGCGCCGGCGATCCGGATTTCGAAACCAGCTTTGCCATCCTGGAAAAACTGCCCGGCGCGGGCGCCGACCTGATCGAACTGGGCATGCCCTTTTCCGATCCCATGGCCGACGGACCGGCGGTGCAGGCCGCGAGCCTGCGCGCGCTCAAGTCGGGCGCCAACATGAACCGCACCCTGGACCTGGTAAAAAAATTCCGCAAAGCCGACAGCAGGACCCCGATCGTATTGATGGGCTATTTCAATCCCATTCACGCC
The DNA here is from genome assembly GCA_903857685.1 of uncultured Alphaproteobacteria bacterium. Classification (GTDB taxonomy): domain Bacteria; phylum Pseudomonadota; class Alphaproteobacteria; order Micropepsales; family Micropepsaceae; genus Rhizomicrobium. The sequence goes on along the minus strand of CAIOFO010000070.1, from coordinate 51,565 downwards.
TATGGCACGGCGCGTTTTACCCGCGATGCGGCGGCGGCGGGCGCCGACGGTCTGATCGTGGTGGACTTGCCGCCCGAGGAAGACGAGGTGCTGCGCCTGCCGGCCCAGGCCCAGGGTCTCGATATCATCCGGCTGGCGACGCCGACGTCCGATACGGCGCGGCTCACCAGGATCCTCGATGGCGCCAGCGGCTTTCTTTATTATGTCTCCATCGCCGGCGTCACCGGCACCAAGAATTTCGAGTCCGGCGCGGTGGCGGCGGCGGTGGCGCGCATCCGCAAGGCCACCAGCCTGCCGGTCGCGGTCGGCTTCGGCGTCAAGACGCCGGAGCATGCCGCCGAGATCGCCCGCATTGCCGATGCGGTGGTGGTGGGCTCGGCCATCGTCAGCCATATCGCGGCTAAAATGGAGGTGCCCAGGCCCGAATTGATCGCCTCGGTTGTGGAACTCTGCCGGACCCTGGCCGCTTCTACCCATGCTGCGCAAGATGGTAAGGTGAGCGCATGAACTGGATCAGCAACATCGTCCGCCCACGCATCAAGAAGCTGATGGGCAAGAGCGGCGGCGACACCCCGGAAAATCTCTGGAAGAAATGCCCCGCCTGCGGCGAGATGATCTTCCATCGCGATCTCACCGCCAATCTACAGGTCTGCCCGAAATGCGGTTATCACATGCGCATCGGGCCGGCGGAGCGTTTCGCCTACATTTTCGATCCCCATTCCTTTTCGGAATTGCCGCCGGTCAGCGTCAAACTTGATCCCTTGCAATTCCGGGCCGAGAAAAAATACGCCGATGAGATGAAGGCCGCCAAGGCCAAGACCTCGCGGCCCGAGGCTTTCACCGTGGCGCGCGGCACACTGGACGGCCTGCCTGTGATCGTGGCGGTGCAGCCTTTCGATTTTCTCGCCGGCTCGCTGGGCATGGCGGTGGGCGAGGGCTTCGTCCGCGCCGCCGAGGCGGCGGTGTCCGAAAAGCGCCCCTTCATCCTCTTCGTATCTTCCGGCGGCGCCCGCATGCAGGAAAGCATGCTTTCGCTGATGCAGATGCCGCGCACCACCATCGCGGTGCAAATGCTGCGCGAAGCCGGATTGCCCTATCTCGTGGTCTTGACCGACCCCACCTTCGGCGGCGTCAGCGCCTCTTACGCCATGCTGGGTGACGTCCAGATTGCCGAGCCGGGGGCGCAGATCGGCTTTGCCGGCGCCCGCGTCATCGCCCAGACCATCCGCGAGAAATTGCCCGAAGGCTTCCAGCGCGCCGAATATCTGCTCGCCCACGGCATGCTGGACATGGTGGTGCACCGGGCCGAGATGCGCGCCACCCTGTCGCGGCTGGCCCACATGCTGATGAAGAAGCCGCGTTCCCGCAAAGCCCCGTCACCGCCGCACAATAGCAATGGCAACGGTAAAGCCGTAGCCGCGGAATGAGCCAGCAGCCCCGCAGCACGGCCATACTGGACCGGATGCTGCTGCTTCATCCCAAGAAGATAGACCTGGTGCTGGACCGCATCCTGCGGCTGCTGCACGATCTGGGCGATCCGCAACTGAAGCTGCCGCCGGTGATCCATGTCGCAGGCACCAATGGCAAGGGTTCGGCCTGCGCCTTCAGCCGCGCCATGCTGGAAGCCCAGGGGTTGAAGGTCCACACCCACACATCTCCCCATCTGGTGCGCTTTCATGAGCGCATCCGTATCGACGGCGAACTGATATCCGAAGGCGAACTCTGCGCCACGCTGGAAGAGGTCGAACGGGTCAATGATGGCCGGCCGATTACCTTTTTCGAAATAACCGGCGCAGCCATGTTCCTGGCTTTCTCGCGCCATCCTGCCGACGCGCTGGTGCTGGAAGTGGGGCTGGGCGGCAAATTCGACGCCACCAATGTGGTGCCCAAACCGGCCATGACCATCATTCAGCCGGTCGGGCTGGATCATCAGGAATTTCTCGGCAGCGACATCGCCGCCATCGCCGCCGAAAAGGCCGGCATCATCAAGCCGGGTGTGCCGCTGGTGGTTGGGCCGCAGGATGAAATCCCGCGCGAAGTGATCCTGCGCCAGGCCGACCGGCTCTCCGTCCCCGTGTTCGTGTTCGGCCAGGATTTCCATGCCCACCAGGAACATGGCCGCATGGTCTATGAAGACGAGGTGGGGCTTCTCGATTTGCCGCTGCCGAAGTTGATCGGCCGCCATCAGGTGGAAAATGCCGGTGTCGCCATCGCGGCCCTGCGTCACGCGGGCAAGGCCTGGGGCGAGGATGCCGCCGTCGAAAAAGGCCTGCGCACGGTGGAATGGCCGGCGCGGTTGCAGCGCCTCAGCCATGGTCCGCTGGTGGTGGATGCGCCCGACGACGCCGAGATCTGGCTGGATGGCGGCCACAATCCGCATGGTGCCGCGGCGGTGTCGCGCGCCATCGCCGACCTGGAGGAAAAGATTGACCGGCCGCTCTATCTGATCTGCGGCATGCTCAAGAACAAGGACGCCACGGGTTTTCTCAGCGCCTTTCGCGGCCTTGCCCGGCATGTTGTGACGGTGGCGATTCCCGGCGAGGCGGCCAGCATGGGAGCGGGCGCATTATATGACGCGGCGCGCGCGGCGGGGCTGGACGCGGCGCCGGCGGAGGATCTGGAAGACGCCATGCTGCAATTGAACGCCTGGGCACGGGCGCATGGCCGCGAAACCCCGCCGCGCATTTTGATTTGCGGTTCGCTCTATCTGGCTGGAAAAGTTTTGGCGGAGAACGGGTGAACGCGCCTAGATCGCGCTTTCAATCCATTCCTTGATCTTCGATTTGGGCAGCGCCCCGACCTTGGTCGCGGCCACCTGGCCCTGGCTGAAGATCATCATTGTGGGAATGCCGCGCACGCCATACTTGGTCGGCACATGCGGGTTCTCGTCAATATTGATCTTGGCGATGGTGACCTTGTCGCCCATCTCGGTGGAAAGCTCGTCCAGCGCGGGCGCGATCATGCGGCAGGGGCCGCACCATTCCGCCCAGAAATCCACCAAAACCGGCTTTTTGGAATCCAGGACATCGGCCTGGAACGAGGCATCGGATACTTTGATGGGCATGGCGGATTCCCTGAATAAGACTGTCACTATATCTAGGAACGCCCCCTCTCCGGGTCAAGGCGTGCCGCCAGGGACGCGATCTGGCGGTCCAAAATAGTGTCGGAAAGCCTGAGCAGGCTGGGCCCGTCGGTCCAGACCAATCCACAGACGATTCGCCGCCCCGGAAAAATGCGCGCCGCACCGTCGCGGTAGAGCGCCATCTGGGCGAGATAGACCGGGTCCACTTCCTCTTCCCGGGCCGGCGGCGGCCGGTTGGTCTTGTAGTCCAGGATCAGCACCTCGTCCGCCGTCACCGCCAGCCGGTCGATCCGCACGGTCACCTGGGCCTGCTCGCCGAATTCCGGCAGCGCCGCCTGGAACGCGACTTCGGCCTGGCTGTCTGCTCCGAAGGCGGCGGCAAAATCGGCATGTCCAATCACGGCCAGGGTTTCTTCCGCCAGGGCATCGTCAAAACCGCTCTGCCGCGCATAAGCGATGGCCGCCGCGCGCCGCGCCGCGGGCGGCAATTCGGGCAGGCGGGCGAGCAGCGTATGGGCCACCTGTCCGCGCCGGAAGCGGCGCGCTCCTTCGAGCGGCGACAGCACCGGTCCTTCGCTGGCCTCCGCCGCATCCGAGGGGCGGATCAGGCGCGGCAGCACGGTCTCGCGCGGCGCCGGACGCGTCATCCATCCGGACGGAGGCGGCTCTGCGCCTGCCGCACCCGCATCCTTTGATATTGCGTCATGGGCGACATGGCCGAAGGCGTGCAGCGCCGTCTCGCCGCGCGTCAGGGGCGTGCCCAGTTCCTGCGCCGCCGCCTCGGCCAGCCGGTACCAGGTCTGGTCGCGCGGCGCGATCTTGTTCTGGAAACCACAGACATATATCCGGTCGCGGGCGCGCGTGAGGGCGACATAGAGCAGGCGGCGATGCTCCTTCAGGATTTCCGCTTCCACCTGCGCCTTGGCGGCTTTCACAACCGCCGGCGCCTCGTCATTGGCCAGCGGAAACAGCACACCGGCTTCGGTATAAAGCAGATGGCCCTTTTTCCAGGGCATTTCCGGCAGGCCGGTGGTGTCGGGCAGAATGACGATATCGGCTTCCAGTCCCTTTGCGCCATGCACCGTCATCACCCGCACTTCGTCGCGGCCGCGCTCCATGTCGCGCTTGATCTCGTTGCCGCCGCGCAGGATCCAGTCCAGGAATCCTTCCAGTGACGGCGTCTGGCCCTGTTCATAGCCCAGCGACAAGGAAAGGAATTCCTCGATCGCGTCGCCGGCTTCGGCGCCCAGGCGGGCGATCAGCGCGCGCCGCTTGCCCAGATGGGTCAGGGCATAGCTGAAAAACTCGAAGGGAGGGGCATAGTCGGCCCGCTCCAGCATCTGCGACAGGAAGATATGCGCCGCCTCGAAGGGCGCGCCGCGCGCCGCAGCCAGCGCCTGCCAGACATTGCCCTCCCGGTTGCGGCAAAGGGCATACAGCTCGTCTTCGCTGAGGCCGCAAAGCGGCGAGCGCAGCAGCGCCGCCAGGTTGAGGTCATCCTCCCGCTGCAAGGCAAAGCGCCCCAAGGCCACCAGATCCATCACCGCGATCTGTTCGATCAGCACGATGCGGTCGGCGCCCGCCACGGCAATGTTGCGCAGCTTGAGCTGGCGGATGATTTCGCCGCCGAAAGGCTCGCGCCGCGGCAGTAGGATCATGATGTCGCCGGGCCGGATAGCCTTGTCGTGGCCGGGCAAAGCCAGGTTGCCGGAGGTCCAGCCGCGGATTTCGTCGGCAAGGCGCGACGCCAGCTTTACGATCGGGCTGGATTTCTGCTCCACATCCACCGGCAGGTAATAATCCGGCTCCGGCGCCTCCGGCGGCAGCAGCACTTCCCAGAATTCCACTCCGCCCTGCGCCGTCTCGCGATGGGCGCGGTGGCTGATGACATCACCGCGCGAGGTCAGGCTGGTGCGGGCTTCCTCGCTCGCGAACAGCGTATCCACAAAACGCAGTATCTCCGGCGCCGAGCGGCGCGAGGTGGTGAGCGGCTGTTCGATGAAAGGCAGCCCGGCCCGCGCCACCTGTTCCTCGAAATGGCGGCGGTTGATGTCGAATTGGGCGGGATCGGCGCCCTGGAAACTGAAGATGGACTGTTTCTCGTCGCCCACCGCGAACAAGGTGCGCGGCGCCTTGGTGACCCGCGCCTCGCGCGCGAAGAATTCCTCGGTCAGCGCCTTGACGATGGCCCATTGTTCCGGGCTGGTGTCCTGCGCCTCGTCAATCAGGATATGATCCAGGCCTTCATCCAGCTTGAACAGCACCCAGGGCGCCGCCTGGCGATGCGTCAGCAATTCCAGCGTCTTCACGATCAGGTCGTCATAATCCACCATGCCGCGCCGCTGCTTGGCGGCGGCATAGGCCCGGCGCACGTTGCTGATCAAGGTGAGGGCGGCTTCGGCCAGGGCGGCGGCGTGGGCGGCGCGGCGGCGTTCCTCCGCCTGGCAGAAGCGGCTCTGCAACTTTGTCAGATAGTCCAAAAGGTCGGGACGCGCCTTGCCCAGCTTCGCCGTCGCCAGCTTGAGCCGGGGTTCGCCGTCCTTCTTGAGCAGATAGCTGCGCAACACGGAAAAACTTCCGGGCGCAAAATCCAGCGCCAGAAATTCGGCAAGCTTGGCGCCATTCTCCGCATCGGCGTCGGTGCCGCCGTTCAGCCAATCGCGCGCCTGCCGCAGGATATCGATGTCCTGATCCAGCGCGGCGCAGAAATTGCCGGCAATGTCTTCACCGCGCACGGCGCCATGGGCCTGCCACACTTTTTGCGCGAAATCTTCATCGTCTCCCAGAAAACGGTCCATCTTGCGCCGGTCATTGCCCAGGGCGGCGCCCAGGATGCGGCTCAGGCTTTCCTCGCCGCTTTCGCCCACCAGAAGATCCAGCGCGGCCGATAGGGGCGCATCGCCGCTGCCGGCCTTGGCGAGAACCCCCTGGCGCGCTTCGGCGATCAGGCCGCGCGCCGAATTGTCGTCCAGCACGGCAAAGCCGGGCGGCACGCCGGCCTCGATGGGAAAGCGCGACAGCACAATCTGGCAGAAGGCATGAATGGTGAGAACCTTCAGGCCGCCTGGTGTTTCCAGCGCCTGGGCGAACAGCCGCCGCGCCTTGGCCAGGTCCTGCGTCTCGGCGCCGATGCCTGTGATGGCTTCGCGCAATTCCGCGTCCGGCAGCATGGACCAGCGGCCCAGCTGGGCGAACAGGCGCCCCTGCATTTCGGCGGCGGCCGCTTTGGTGAAGGTGAGGCACAGGATCCGCTCCGGCTTTGCGCCGCTCAGCAGCAGCCGGGTGACGCGATTGGCCAGCGTATAGGTCTTGCCGGAACCGGCATTGGCCGCCACCCAGGCCGAGATATGGGGATCTGAAGCGCGAATGGACGGATCGCTCATGTCTCCTCCGTCCAGCCGGAGGGCGACCATTCCCGCACCCGCGCCAGATGGTCGTAATCGCCCACGCTCTTGGCGCTCTGCGGGGCAACGCGGGAATAGTAAGGTGTTTGCGCTTCGTCGAACCAGGCAATGCGCTGGGTCAGCCGGTCCTTGGCGTCTGCCGCCATGGCGCCTTCATATTTTTTCATTTCGCCACCTTTGACGCCGCCAGAGAGGCGCAGATAAATCAGTTCCTCTGGTTCGGTGGACGTCAGGCCCTCAAATCCACCCGCGACCAGGATTGCTCCTTCCAGCGGCAATTGCGGCGTGAGGAAACTCACCATCCATTTCTTGTCCGGCAGGTTGCCGGTCTTGTAATCCAGGATTGCCGCGCCACCGCCCGCCAGCAGGTCGATGCGGTCGGCCTTGCAGGTGAGCAGGAACGGCCCGCCCGGCGCCGCGAACGTCATGCGGCCGGTGACTTCCAGGTAAGAGGCGGTGATGCCGGCGCGCCGCTCCCGCTCATTGGCCACGAACCACCCCGCCGCGCTGAGGAAGCGCGGCCGCCAGATGGCGCGCTGCGCCGCCGGAATCTGAGCCTGCGCAAAAACCTCCTCCGCAATCGCCGTCAATTTCTCCAGCGCGTCGGCGGGCAGGGGGCCGGGATGGCGGCCGACGAAAAGCTCGAGCGCGCGATGAAAGACATTGCCGCGTTCCAGCGGCCCGACCTCTTCGTCCAGCGCATCCAGCGGCCGCAGTTTCAGGACATGTTTGGCATAGATGGCATAGGGATCGCGCAGCCAGGTCTCGATTTCCGTCACCGACAATCGGCGCGGCCGCGCTTCCACCGGCGGCCGGGGCGCTGGGCGAGGCAGGCGCGGACCCGGCGCCACTGTCGAAAGCGTTCGCGCCAGGCCGAGATAATCCACCGGCGGGATCAGCTTTTTCTCAAGCCCCAGGCCCCGCGTCAGTTGCATCAGCCTTTGCAGCCAGCGCGAGGCAATGGTGGGCGTGCCGTCCGCCTTCAAGGCGCGGGTGAGCAGAACCTGCGGTCCGGCGCTCAAGCTGGCAAAGTCATGCGCCGCCAGGCCGATGCGGCGCTCCGGCTGTTCCAGTCCCAACGCCGCGCGCATGGGCCGCGAGAACCAGGGATCGGCGGCCGTCGCCGCCGGCCAGCTGCCTTCATTGAGGCCGCCTAGAATGGTGAGATCGAAACGCTGCAACCTTGCTTCCAGCGGACCCAGTATGGCGATGGCGCGGCTGCGTCCGAAGGCGGGGCGCACTGGGATGCCCATCGCCAGCGTGTGCAGCAGGGCGGGATAGGAAGCCGGTTCGATTTCCGGCAAGCCGCCTGCCGCTTCCAGCAGCGCATTGAACAATTCCGCCGCCGCCGCGCCGTCGGGGCCGCGCCACAGCGGACAGGCTTTGGCATCGCTGCAGGAAAGAGTTTCCGCCGCCGCCAGGTGAATTTTCACAAGCTCTCCCAGCGGCAATGTCTTGCGTGCGAAGGCCTGCTCCAGCGGCGCCAGCAGCAACGCGATGCCGTCCCACCATGCTGCCAGCCCGGCCAGCGCCTCTGTGGGATTGCGCTTCTCCGCCCGCGCCGCGGCGATGGCTTTTTGAATTCCGCCCAGCCCCGGATCGGGACGCGGCCCGCGCAGGACATATTTGTCGAGCAGCCGCGCCTGCGCCCGGAACGGCGCCGGGTCATCGCCCAAAGTGGCGAAGGGATGCTTGAGCATGGCCAGCAGCGGCACCGGCGCGAATCCCGCATCGGCGGCCTCCGCCACCAGCGACAGGAAGACGCCCGCGCTGGCATGTGCCAGGGGCTGGCCGGCGGAATCGTCGATCGCCACATCCCAGCGTGTCAGCTCGGCGGCGACGCGGCGCGCCAGGGTGCGGTCCGGCGTCACCAGCGCGGCGCTGCGGCCTTGCGTTTCCAATGTGTGGCGCAGCGCCAGGGCGATCACCAGCGCTTCTTCCGCCTGATCATTGGCTTCGACCAGCGAAAGCCCTTCCAATCCATCGGCGATCTCACCGGCGCCCCGTTCGGCTATGGCGCGCCAGGCATCGGTGGTGGGGGCGGGACGCAGCGTCTCCCGCAGCAGGGCCTCGCGCGGCGGATTGATCGCGCCGCCGTCCCAGTAGGCCACCGCCTCGCGTGCGCCGCCGATCTGTTCCAGCAATTGCCGCATGCCGAACTGGGGATGGCCGGGGTCCAGCGCGCGCCAGCTTTTCTCGTCCAGCACGCGGTCCAGTCCCGGCAGCACCACCGCGCCGTTCGGCAGGGAAGCGATGGCGGCCAGCAGCCGCGCCGTGGCGGGGATCGAGCCGGTCGAACCCGCCGCGATCACCATGCCGCCGGCTTCGCAAGCGGTGCGCGTCAACCGATCCGTGAGAAGCGCCAGCACCGCATTGCGCCGCGATGCGGGATTCATCCGGCCATCGTCGCGAAGGATATTTGGCCATTCGCCGCTGATCAGTTCGAGAAATCCCGTCACATCCTGCCAATGCGCCGCAAGGGCGGGCGGCGCCAATTCCGGCAGCTTGGCGAGATCGGCGCCCTGGCGTTCAATCTCGTCCATAAGCGTTGCCAGGCTGTCGGCCAGGTGGCTGGCCTGGGCGAAATTGAGTTCGCCGCCGCGCGCCTTGGCATCCCAGCGCCGGACCAAAGCGGCCAGCAGAAGCTGGCGGCGGATGGGCGTGATGGCGGGGGGTAGGTCAACATCTTCACTGGCGATGTCGAACAGCAGCTCGTCTTCCTCGCTGTCGCCCAGGGCGCGGAATTGCGGCAGCAGCGCCGATCCGCCCAGCCGTCTGGCGAAGGCTTCGCCGAAGCCGCGCGCCGCGCGCTGCGTGGGCAGATAGATAATGCAGCGTGACAGCGCCAGGGGGCCGCCGCCGACCCGTGCAATCAGGCCATCGGCCAGGCTCTCGGCGAAATTCGCCCCCGCTGCAATGGTGAAGAGATGTGGTGACGTCACGCGGGCGTCAGCCGGGCGAGATAGGCCTCGGCTTCGTCCCGCGCCTCCGGCGTGCCGACATGAATCCAGACCCCGTCAAGCCTTGTGCCATAGAGGCGGCCCCTGACAATGGCGCGGTCCCACATGGTGTTGGTGGAGAAGGCGCCCTCGGGTGCTCCGGCAAACAGGCGCGGATGCACGATCTGCACGCCGGGATAGGCATAGGGTGACGAGGTCCGCTCCGGCACGCGGGCGATATGGCCATGGACATCGAGCAGGAAATCGCCGCGCCCTTCATAGCCCATCGCCGTGGTCATCGCCGCCAGCAGCAACAACCCGTCCATCCGCTCCGGATCCCACAGGCTCTGCATGGCGGTGAGCGCCGCGCCGGCGCCTTCCACCCAGACGGAATCCGAATTGAGAATGAAGAAGGACTTGCCCTGGAATAACGGCAGGGCCCGGGCGACGCCGCCGCCGGTGCCCAATATCTCGTCCTCCATCGAATAATGGATTTCAATGTCGCGGCGCCCCGCCAGATGGTCCTTCACCATCTGGGCGCGGTAATGCAGGTTGATCACCGCCATGGTGACGCCCGCCGCCACCAGCCGGTCCAGCGCATGGTCGAGCAGGGTGCGGCCGCGCACCGTCACCAGCGGCTTGGGCCGGTCATCGGTCAAGGGCCGCATGCGGGTGCCGAAACCCGCCGCCATGATCATCGCGCGGCTTACTTTGCTTGAAGGAGAGGCCTGGCTCAAAATATTTCCTTTTCCGCCAGCGGCAGGCGAAGCTGGCTGGGAATGGTCCGGTCATACCAGTCGCGCAACTGCGCCAGCGCCGGATGGGCCAGATCGCGCTCCAGATGGCCCCACACCCGCGGCAGCAGCGCCAGATAGCGCGGCTTGCCGTCACGCTTGTACAATCGCGCGAAAATGCCGACGATCTTGGCATTGCGCTGGGCCGCCATCACCGCCATCTCGGCGCGGAACCGGACTTCGTCCAGCGGCGTGCCTTGCGCCCGCATCGCCTCCAGATAGTGCGCTATGGTGCGTTCGGCCAGCGCCGACGAAACATCGCGGCGGGCATCTTCAATCAGGGACACCAGGTCATAGGCGCGGCTTCCCGCCACTGCGTCCTGGAAATCTATCAGTCCCACCCGGCCAAGGCCCGGCCGTTCCGGCATCCAGATCAGGTTCTGGGCGTGATAGTCGCGGTGCACCAGCACCCGGTCACCTCCCGCGATGCTGTCCAGCGCCACCCGCCACAAGGCGCGATGTTCGGCGCATTCCGCCGCCGTCGCCGGGCGGCCCAGGGCCAGCGGCACAAACCATTCGGTAAGCAGGTCGGTTTCCGCCAGCAGCGCCGCCTCGTCATACTCATAAAGCGGCATGTCCGCCGCCAGGCGCGCCGGCGCGGCATGCGCATGCAGTTTCGCCAGCACCTCCACCGCCGCCTTGTAGAGTTCCTCTTCGGCGCTGCCGTCCGCCAGCACATCGGCGAACAGCCGGTCGCCGAAATCCTCGAGAATGACAAAGCCGCCGGCATGATCGGCGGCGTGAATCTGCGGCGCCGCCAACCCGCGCGCCTGCAAATGCTCGGCCACCGCCTGGAAGCGGCTTGTGTCGGCGCCCGCCAGCCGCGCCACGGCATTGTAACCCAGCGCCTGGCGCTCGGCCGCGCCGGCATGTTCGGTCGCCACCGGCATTTCCGTGCCGGGCGGCTGGTCCATCAGCAGCGCGCCGCGGCCGCCCAGTTTCAGCCGCGCATAGCGCCGGGTCGAAGCATCGCCGGGCAGGGGCGTGACATCGGCATCGCCCCAGCCGGAACGGCGGAGAAATTCGGTTGCGTCGCGTTCAGGCATGCGCCAGCTCCCGCCAGCGGGGCGGACCGGAAAGATCGGCGCGGCGGCCGTCCGCTTCGGCGCGCAATTGGACCGTCAGGCATTCGGGCAGGCGGTTTCCCGCCCGCTCAGGCCATTCGATCAGCGCGGCGCCATGCTCCAGCGCGTCCTCCAGCCCAAGCTCATCCATCTCCCTTTCGCTTTTCAGGCGATAGAGATCGTAGTGGCTGACGCTAAGACGCGGCGTGTCGTAGCTCTGCACCAATGTGAAAGTGGGACTGGGCACCGCCTCGCGCACGCCCAGGCTGGCGAGAATGGCGCGCGCCAGGGTGGTCTTTCCCGCGCCCAGGTCTCCGGCCAGCGCCACGGTGTCTCCGGGTCCAAGGCTGGCCGCGATGCGTGCCCCCAGCGCCCTGGTCGCGTCAAGGTCGGGCAGGGGATATACCGCCCGGAATAAGGTGTTGTGATCGGCCATCGGGTTGTTCTAGCCCGTGGTTTGGCCTCGGGAAAGGCGGTTGATTGCGCCCTGTTCCGGGCCGTGCTAGCCCCGCGCCGGAAGCCGCGAAATTCGAGCCATGTCCGAAAGACTGATCATAGTCGGCGCCGGCCAGGCGGCGGCGCAGGCGGTGCAAAGCCTGCGCGCTGAAGGCTTTGATGGTCCCATCACCCTGATCGGCGACGAAGCATGGCCGCCCTATCAGCGCCCGCCTCTGTCCAAGGCCTATCTGCTGGGCAGCTTCGCGCGTGAAAGGCTTTTCCTGAAATCCGATCAGTTTTACCGCGAGTCGGACTGCACCCTGATTCTGGGCGCCAGGGTCGCGGCGATCCACCGCGCCGAAAAAACCGTCGAGCTGGCGGACGGCCGCAAGCTGGCTTTCGACAAATTGCTGCTGACCACGGGCACAAGGGTGCGCAGGCTCAGATGTCCCGGCGCGGATCTTGCCGGCGTGCATTACCTGCGCGACATCGCCGATGTGGACGGGCTGCAGGCCGTATTCCGCCCCGGCGCGCGCATCGCCATTGTCGGCGGCGGCTATATCGGACTGGAAGTGGCGGCGGTTGCCGCCAAGCGCGGGCTCGACGTCACGGTGTTCGAGGCGATGGACCGGCTGATGGCCCGCGCCGTCTCGGGGCCGGTATCTGATTTCTTCGCCGCGGAACATGAAAAATCCGGCGTGAAACTGAAGCTGCGCACCGGCGTCGAAGCCATCGAAGGCGATGGCAGGGTCGAAGGGATCAAGGCGGGCGGCCAGGCTTATCCTGCCGACATTGTGCTGGTGGGCATTGGCGTGCTGCCGAAAGACGAATTGGCGACGCGCGCGGGCCTGGCTTCGCAAGACGGCATTGTGGTGGATGGCAACGGCAGGACCGGCGATCCCGCCATCTTCGCCGCCGGCGACTGCACCCGCCATATCGGCCGCGAAGGCACCGCCATTCGCCTGGAATGCGTGCAGAACGCCATAGACCAGGCCAGGCATTGCGCCCTGGCGATCGCCGGCAAACCCGCCAGCTACAGCGAAGTGCCCTGGTTCTGGTCCGACCAGTATGACCTGAAACTTCAGATCGCCGGCCTGGCACGGGCCGGGGACCAGATCGTGCTGCGCGGCGATCCCGCCGCGCGCAAATTTTCCGTCTTTCACCTGCGCGGCGGCATCGTGGCCGCAGTGGAAGCGGTCAATGCCGCCCCGGATTACCTGGCGGGCCGCAAATGGATCGCCGATGGCGCACGCATCGCCGCGGAAAAACTTGCCGATCCCTCCATTCCGATCAAGCAGATGGCCTGATGGCGAAAATCACCTTCATCACCCATGACGGCAAGGCGCATGTGGTGGAAATCGCGGTGGGCTGGTCGCTGATGGAAGGCGCGGTCAAGAACGGCGTTCTCGGCATTGACGCCGATTGCGGCGGCGCCTGCGCCTGCGCCACCTGTCATGTCTATATCGATCCGGCCTGGACGGCGTCACTGCCGCCCAAGGCCGACACCGAAGAGGCGATGCTGGATTTCGCGCTGGTGACGTCGCCCAACTCGCGGCTGTCCTGCCAGATCCGGGTCACGAGCGACATGGACGGACTTATTGTCCGTCTGCCGGTCTCACAACATTAAAGGTAGGCTACGCGTTGCCCGCCCTCGGTGCGCTCGTCCGGGCGCGGCGTGTCATGGATGCGGCGCGGGATATGGCAGCGCACCAGGGTGCCGCCGGCCTTGTCGTTGCTTTCGATTTCCACCCAGCCGTCATGCAGTTCCAGGAAGCGGTTGACCAGCGCCAGGCCCAGGCCCGCGCCGGCGCGCTGGCCGCCCTGGCTGCGCGCCGAGAAGCGCTCGAACACATTGGCCTTCACGTCCGGCGCCAGGCCGGGTCCATTGTCGCGCACCGAAATCTGCACATCCTCGCCGACAATGCGCCCGGACAATATGATCTTGCCGCCGCGCGGCGTGAACTTGAAGGCGTTGGAGAGAAGATTGAACACGATCTGGCGCATCCGCCTTTGGTCGGCCAGGAATACGCCGGCGCCCGGCGTGCAATCCAGTTCCAGCTTCAACTCCACCTTGGACGCCCATTCGCCGGCATGGGCCGCGACATCGGCCAGCAAACCGTAAAGATCGATGCGCTCCAGCTCCAGCCGCAGCGCGCCCGATTCCACCAGAGCCAGGTCCAGGATGTCGTTCACCAGCTCTTTCAGGGTGCCGGCGCCGCTGACGATGGCGTTCACATATTCGCTCTGGCGCGGATTGAGCGCGCCCGGCACGCCGCTGGCCAGATGTTCGGAGAAACCCAGGATGGTGTTGAGCGGGGTGCGCAGTTCGTAACTGACATGCTTGATGAAATCGGATTTCAGCTTGTCGGCGGCTTCCAGGGCGTCACCCCGGTCGCGCAGCGCGCTTTCGATGCGGAACCGGTCGGTGACGTCCGCGAAGGTGACCAGCGTGGCGCCGTCGGGCAACGGCGACAGGGTCAGCGACAGGATGGCGCGGTCGCTGCGTTCGACTTCGCCCATGTCGCGCTGCTGCGCCGCGCCCGAGACGATCTGCTGGATCAGGCGGTCCCACATTTCGCCGTCGCCGAACTTGCGGGTTGCGCTTTGCGCGATACTGCGGACATGGGGCTCGCCTTCCAGTTCGGCCTCGCTCATGTCCCAGATGCGCGCGAAGGCGGCATTGTGCAGCTTCATGCGCCCATCCGGGCCGAACACCGCCACGCCCTCGACCAGGGTGTCGAGGGTGGCGGACTGCACCTGGATTAATGTGTTGTAGCTGGATTCCAGCGCCAGTTTTTCGGTCACGTCCTCATATAGGAAGCTGAGGCCGCCAAAGGGATGCGGCTGGGCCACCACACGCATCGTCTGGCCGCCGGGAATGTGCCAGACATCTTCGTGCGCGCCGTCGCGCGCGCCCTGGTACAGCGCCAGGCGCTGGCGCTTCCAGGCCTGGTAATCGCGCTGCTCCGGCAATTTGCGCATCTCGCGCAGCCGGTCGAGGATTTCGCCATCGCTGGGATGGCGGTCCAGCCAGGCTTCGGGGAAACCCCAGACCTTCACAAAGGCGCGGTTATAGAAAGTCAGCTTCTGGTCCTTGCCGAAGATCGCCACCGCGGTCTGCAGCTTGTCCAGCGTGTCGGCATGGGCGTCGACATGCTGTTGCAGCCGCGCTTCCGCCGCCGCCACGTCTGTGACATCCATGGCGGTGCCGATGATGCCGGCATCGCCCAGCGGAATTTCGGTGAATGTTATGGCGCGGCGCTGGCCCGCCACCACGGCAAAAAGCTTGGTCTCCACCATCAGATTCTGGCTGCGGGCGCTGGCGGCCAGGTCGCGTTCGGTCTTGTCCAGGGAAACCTGGTCCCGGCGGGCCGCATCCAGATCGGCAGACGATGTGGCGTTGAGGAAGGCGTGATTGGCCCAGGTCAGCGCCAAAGCCTTGTCGCGCAGCCAGACCGGGATCGGCAGCGCATCGAGAATGGCGCGGAAATCGGCCGCCGAAGCCGCGATGGCCGGTTCCTCCAGCCATACCGCCGCCATCGAGCCCACGGCGCGGCCGCGCGCCACCAGCTTGCGGCCATGGGCATCCTGCACATCAATCTGGAAGGGCGCGCCCTTGTCGGACAGGGCATCGAGCGCCTGGGACAGCGCCAGCGCCTCGGGACCCTTGAGGCAGGATTCCAGCAGCGCATCGCCGCCGCCATAGGAAAAAGGCCCGCTGCCATCGCGGCCCCACACCACCAGCGCCTCGCGCCCCGCGCCCAGCAGCGCATCGCGTTCGCCCACCGCGGCCCGTGTGCGCGCGCCCGCGCCTTTCAGGGCGCGGCGCATGCGCTGGGCGCTGCGTTGTTCCGCCAGGGCCCAGAGCGAGGCCGCGATGGCCAGCGCCACCGCGCCGGCGGCCAGGGCCGACAGCACAATCAGGCGGCCGTTGTCGAAGCTGCTTTCGGGACCGGCGGCGAGGGCGGGAAGGGGGAGGAGCAGAAAGAAGGCAAGGACCGGCAGGCGGTCTAAGCCCCCCCGGACCCTCGAATCCCTAACCTCGTCCCCGATGGGACCCATTCGCCCCGCCCCTGTTAACCCTGCCGCAAACGGCGAATCACTGTTGAATCAACAAGATAGCTTCGGGGGGCGAGTCCGCATAGCTATTGTGGTTAAGAAATTATGAAAATCTATATGCGGCTAACAGCCCAATATGTGGGGGGGCTGTGGATAATTAATGAGTCAAATCAGGGCGTTAACGAATGGGCGGCAAGGCCGCGCCCGGACCGCGCCAAACCGCCGAATTCAGCCTTGCGGCAGCCAGTTCCTGGAATAGGGGCGGGGGGCATAGCCGTGGCCGAGCATGCAGCGGCTGTAAATCCCGTTGTAAGCGCGGTTGCGGTCATAGCCGGTGCCGTCCATGCCGCGCAGCGTATAGGAGACATAATCGCGGGCCTGGTCGCCGCACGCCTGGTCGTCCTGCTGGAAGCGGCCGGTATCGGCGCCCACCTCGAAATAGTCGCCATTCTGCCGGGCGACGGCGCTGCAGCCCGCCAGAAGCGGCAAACCGAGGGCACAGACAAGAAAAAGGGCGCGCATAACTCTTGTTAGCGCGCCCTCTCTCACCGGATCAAGCGATCAATAACGATAGGTATCTGGCTTGTAGGGGCCGGACTTGGGAATGGAAATGTAATCGGATTGCTTGTCGGACAATTCCGTGAGCCGCACCCCGATCTTCGCCAGATGCAGGCGGGCCACTTTCTCATCCAGTTTCTTGGGCAGCGTATAGACCTTGTTCTCATACTTGCCGGTGTTGCCGAACAATTCGATCTGGGCCAGCGTCTGGTTGGTGAAGGAGGCCGACATCACGAAGGACGGATGGCCCATGGCATTGCCCAGATTCACCAGACGGCCTTCGGACAAAAGTATGATGCGCTTGCCGTCGGGGAATTCGATCTCGTCCACCTGCGGCTTGACGTTGAACCATTTCAGGTTCTTCAGGCCCGCGACCTGAATTTCCGAGTCGAAATGGCCGATATTGCAGACGATGGCGCGGTCCTTCATGGCCCGCATATGCTCCACCGTGATGACGTCCAGGTTGCCGGTGGCTGTGACGAAGATGTCGGCCCGGGGGGCGGCGTCTTCCATGGTCACGACCTCATAGCCTTCCATCGCGGCCTGCAGGGCGCAGATCGGATCGATTTCCGACACCAGCACGCGGCAACCGGCCTGGCGCAGCGAGGCGGCCGAGCCTTTGCCGACATCGCCGAAGCCGGCGACCATCGCCACCTTTCCCGCCATCATCACATCGGTGCCGCGGCGAATGCCGTCCACCAGCGACTCGCGGCAGCCATAGAGATTGTCGAACTTGGATTTGGTGACGCTGTCATTGACGTTGATGGCGGGGAACAGCAGCTTGCCTTCCTTTTCCATCTGGTAAAGGCGATGCACGCCGGTGGTGGTTTCCTCCGACACGCCCTTGATGCTGGCGGCCAGGGCGGCGAACCAGCCCGGCTTTTCCTTCAGCGTGCGCTTGATCAGGGCGAAGAAAACTTCTTCCTCTTCATTGCTGGCGCCGTCCAGGAACTTGGTGTCGCCCTTTTCGGCGCGCAGGCCGTGGTGCACCAGCATGGTGGCGTCGCCGCCATCGTCCAGGATCATGTTGGGCAGGCCGCCGTCACCCCATTCCAGGATCTTGCGGGTATAATCCCAGTAATCCTTCAGGCTCTCGCCCTTGATGGCGAAGACCGGAATGCCGGCGGCGGCAATGGCCGCGGCGGCATGGTCCTGGGTCGAATAGATGTTGCACGAAGCCCAGCGGATATCGGCGCCCAGCGCCTTGAGGGTTTCGATCAGCACCCCGGTCTGGATGGTCATGTGCAGCGAGCCGGCGATGCGCGCGCCTTTCAGGATCTGCTTGGGGCCGAATTCGGCACGGGTCGCCATCAGGCCCGGCATCTCGATCTCGGCGATCGTCAGTTCCTTGCGGCCCCATTCGGCCAGGCTGATGTCCTTGACGATGTAGTCATTGCCGGCGGCCATGTGCGGATTCCCGAAAATTGCGGGCTGGCTATAGCAGCCGCTCTCGGGCCGGGCAAGAAGGATATAAAGATTTCTGCATATGATTGGCCGAATTAGATCTTTTGCAAGCAATATCAAATAATTAACGCGGTCCCGTCGCGCTTAAACGCCGCGCTGCCGCAAGTTACGGCCCATCGACCTCATAGCCATCCGCCCTGAGCAGCGCCGGCACGCCGTCCGGGCCGGCCAAGTGCGCCGCGCCCACGGTGATGAAGAAGTTGCGGTATTCGTCCAGCATCTTTTCGATCTGTCCCGCCCATCGCCGGTTGCGGTCGGTGACCAGGGTTTTCTTGGCCTGGGGATTCGCCGCGAAACTGACATCCATCAACGCCCCCAGCTCCTGCTCATCGCCCTGGCTCCAGGCCGAGATCAGCGGATCGAGATCATTTTGCGTATGCCCGATGCGCTTGAGGCCGGATTCGAATTCGTCCAGATGCAGGCTGTTGTCTGTCGGCACCAGCATCTGGAATTGCTCATCCACCGTTTCGAGGTAACGCACGGACCGGTGATACTGCCTGGCCCAGTTCGTCAGCACGTAATCCACGCCCGCGTCGGGAAAATAACTCTTGTTCATGCTGTCGGCCAGGGTCAGCTGCAGCGACACCAGCCAGGGCTGCTCGTGATCGGTGACGTCGCTCGACAGATGCGCCGTGGCGATCGCCGCATCGTAATCGCTCTGGACATCGGGGGGCAGCAGCGTGCGCAGGGATTGCCCGTCGGGCAGGCGGCCATGCGCGTCAATCAGACTGTCCAGCACCGTGCGCGACGGCGCATCGGTCGCCACCTCGAAGACGAAAACATCGGCGCGCGCGATGGCATGCCAGATATCCGGCGTCAGCCAGTCGGTATTGGCGGGCAGCATGTGCAGCGAGCCGAACAGCGTGGCCTGTCCGCCATGCGGCCCCTTGATGTGCCACACCACGGGATGGGCGGGGATGACATCGGAATGGGCCTTGGTGACTTCGGGAAGCGCCGGGGTGACATCGGCCTGGGCGGGAACGGCGGCAAAAATCAGGGTTCCGAGCAAGGCGGACACAGCCGCAAGCAATCTGACCATGGGCATTTTTCCCCGTCCGGGCAGGGCTGTTTCGCATGGCCCAGCAGGCAGATTATAGCTATTTTGCCCGGTCAGGCAAAAAACGCGGTCCCGCTTGGCAGACTGATCGAAGCTGCAGGCAGCTTCGATCAGTCCTCCCCGAACTTGGCTTCTATCAAGGCCATCATTGCGGTCATGGCGGCGGGCGCATCCGGGCCCTCGGCCTCGACGCCGATTTCGCTGCCCTGGCTGGCGGCCAGCATCATCAAGCCCATGATGGAGCGGGCATTAACCCGCTGGCCGTCCTTGACGATGGTGATTTCGGATTCAAAGCGGGCGGCTGCTTCCACCACCTTGGCGCTGGCCCGCGCATGCAGGCCGCGCTTGTTGGCGATCAGGGCGGTTGCACTGAGCTTGTCGTCCATCAAGCGAGGTCCGCGGACCCGGCGCGCATGTATTTGCGGCCGGCCTCGATGGCTTCCTTGACGGCCTGGTCCAGCGGCAGCTTGGCCCGGATATCGATCAGCTTGATCAGGCTGGGCAGGTTCACGCCCGCCAGCACCTCGATCTTGCCGCGCTCCAGCAGCGTCAGCGCCAGGTTGCAGGGCGTGCCGCCGAACATGTCGGTGGCGATGACCACGCCATTGCCCATGTCCACCGACTTTGCTGCCGCGGCGATTTCGCGCTGGCGCCGTTCGATATCGTCTTCCGGGCCGATGCAGACCGCGCGCAAATGGGTTTGCGGACCAACCATATGTTCCATCGCCGAGATGAACTCCTGGGCGAGGCGGCCATGCGTGACGAGTACCAAACCGATCATGGGGATTCCGTGTGGGCGGCGGAAAATAGAAGGGTCCGCGCGTGCGGGAAAGGGGGTTATGTCGAGGTCGCGGCCTTAATCCAAGTTAAAAGTGTCGCGGAAGCCATTTGCCGCAAAAGCCGCCAAGGCGGCGCGAATTCGCGCTCCGGCTGCGGCATTGCCGCCATTCACCACGATCAGCGGCACGGCCCGCAGGCCCGCCAGCGGCGCGGGCGGCTTGAAAAACGCCGGCTTGGGCAGCCGCCGCTGATTCTGCCCCAACCGCACCGCCATCGCCACAGCCGCGTTCCTGGCATGGGGCATCGCCACGATGCCGATGCCCCGAAGTTCGATCAGTCCGGCGATACTGGCCGGGGCGCTGGCAAATAATTTTCCGCCGCGCGAAAAAAGATTGCAGCGGTCATCGGCCACCAGCTTGGCTCCGTCATCAATCAGTCGCAGCGCAAGGTCGGACTTGCCCGCGCCGCTTTCGCCCAGCAGCAGCACGCCCTTGCCGCCGATGCTGACGCAGCTGGCATGGATATTGACGCTCACGGCAGCACCGGAAATTCGACGACAAAGCGCGCCCCGCCGCCATCGATGTTCTCCGCCCAGATACGGCCGCTGGCATTCTCGGTGATCTGGCGCGCAATGGACAAGCCCAACCCCGAATTGTTGCCGAAATGCATGGCGGGCCGTTCGGTATAGAATCGCTGGAATATGGATTCCAGATTTTCGGGCGGGATGCCGGGGCCGCGATCCTCCACCGTGACGCGTGCCACGCCATGCTGGCGTTGCGCCTTGACCGTGATGACGCCATTGGCAGGGCTGAACGAAATCGCATTGTCGATCAGGTTGCGGAAAACCTGGCCCAGTCTTTCGTCGTTGCCCCTGACGCGTGTGCCGGGCGGCAATTCGTCCACCAGCGTCACCGCCTGGTCCTTGGAGATTTCTGTGACATCGTAAATCTCGACAATGGTTTTCAGCAGATGCGACAGTTCGATCACGCTATGGCTCTCGCGCGACAATTCTGCGTCCAACCGCGACGCGTCGGAAATGTCGGTGATCAGGCGGTCAATGCGCTTGACGTCGGCGCGCACCAGCGCCATCAGCTTCTGGCGCGCGGCATCGTCCGGCGCCCGCACCAGCATCTCCATCGCCGAGGCCAGCGAGGTCAGCGGATTTTTCAGTTCATGCGCCACATCGGCAGCAAAACGCTCGGTGGCGCCGATGCGGTCATACAGCGTCGCGGTCATTTCCTTCAGGGAGTCGGCCAGGTCGCCGATCTCGTCGCTGCGCTCCGGCAGCGCCGGGATGGCGTCGCGCCCCGCCAGGCCCTCGCGGCGCACCCGGTCGGCCGCCGCCGCCAGCCGGCGCACCGGCTCGGCGATGGTGCCGGCAAGGTACAGGGATGACAGCAGCATCACCGCGAAGGCGACCAGGAATACCTCGATCAGGGTGAAGCGTTCCTGGCGCAGGATATCGTCAATGTCGCCGCCCTCGGTGGAGACGAACAGCACGCCGTAAATGGCGCGGAAACGCTGCACCGGCACCGCCACCGACAGCACCAGCTTGTTCTGGTCGTCCACCCGCTGGGCGCTGGCGGTGGCGCCGCGCAGGGCGTCGTCCACCTCCTGGTAGATGCGGCCGTCATCGCCGCTCTCGGAATAGGGCGCCAGCCGGGCGAAAGGCCTGACCCCCATGATGCCGTCATAGATGCGCCGGCCCCATTCCTTGACCTGGGTCCAGCGGTCGAGCGCCGGCAGGTCTTCAATCTGCACTGAGTTGCGCGCCAGCAGCAGGCGGGTATCCGCCACCAGATGGCCGCTGGGCAAATAGAGCCGCGCCCGGAGCCGCGTCGGCGTGATCAACTGGCGCAGCAAGGGCTCGGCTTCGGTCACTTTCAGCGTATGGGTTTCGGGATCGGTGGCGTATTCGGCCAGCGTGCCGGCCACGATGGCGGCCTGTTCCTGCACTCCGGTCAGGCGTTCTTCCACCAGCCCCCGGCCCGAGGACTGCACCAGGATCACGCCGGCGGTCAGCACGACAAGCGCGATCGCGTTGAAGGCGATGATCCGCCAGGTGAGCGTCGAGAAATGCGGCAACCGCACTTTACTCCTTGTAGCGGTAACCCACGCCGTACAGCGTCTCGATGGCGTCGAAATCGTCGGCCACCACCTTGAACTTCTTGCGCAGTCGCTTGATGTGGCTGTCTATGGTGCGGTCATCGACATAAACCTGGTCGTCATAGGCCGCGTCCATCAGGCTGTCGCGGCTTTTGACAAAGCCGGGCCGCTGCGCCAGCGCCTGCAGGATCAGGAACTCGGTGACGGTCAGGCGCACCGGCTTGCCCTCCCAGGTGCATTCGTGGCGCTGGGGATCAAGCGCCAGCTTGCCGCGCACCAGCGCTTCCTTCTTCTGCTCGCCCGGTTCGGCCGGCGCGTTCTTGCCTTCCGCCCGGCGCAGCACGGCGCGCACGCGCTCCAGCAGCAGGCGCTGGGAGAAGGGCTTGCGGATATAATCATCGGCCCCGGCATTCAGGCCCATCAATTCGTCGATTTCCTCATCCTTGGATGTGAGGAAGATTACCGGCAGATCGGCGGCGCTCTGGCGCAGCCGCCGCAGCAGTTCCAGCCCATCCATGCGCGGCATCTTGATGTCCAGGATCGCCAGGTCCGGCGGCGCGCCGGTCAGCGCAGTCAGCGCCGCCGTGGGATCGGAGAAACTTTTGACATGATAGCCTTCCTGCTCCAGCAGCATGGTGACCGATGCCAGGA
This sequence comes from uncultured Alphaproteobacteria bacterium, assembly GCA_903857685.1. Classification (GTDB taxonomy): domain Bacteria; phylum Pseudomonadota; class Alphaproteobacteria; order Micropepsales; family Micropepsaceae; genus Rhizomicrobium. The sequence goes on along the minus strand of CAIOFO010000070.1, from coordinate 29,169 downwards.
TATTCTTGTCGTCATCCACCAGGGCGATATTTGCCATTTCGTCCTTCATCGCATTTTCCGTCCCAAGCCAGTATAAGCCCAGGACCGTCAAAGCAAAGCCTCCATGAACCAGGTCCGTCCTTACGAACCGCGGCGCTTTCAGAGCGCGGCGGCTTTCTATCACCATCGCCTTTTCTATCCGGACCGGCTGATCCGGCGGGTGATTGCGCTTGCCGGGCTTGCCCCCGGCGATGCGGTGCTGGACCTGGGGACCGGACCGGGCCTGCTGGCGGTGCCTTTTGCGCAAGCTGGCCTGGCGGTGATCGCTGCCGATCCCGAGCTCCTGATGCTGGACGCGGCGGCGGCGGCGGCGCGGTCGGCGGGCGTAACCCTGTCGCTGTGGCAGGGCGGTTCCTACGACCTGACGCCCGATATGGGTCCCTACCGGCTGGTCGCCATTGGCCGGGCCTTTCACTGGATGGACCGCGCCGCCACGCTCCAGATGCTGGACCGCGTCATTGCGCCGGGCGGGGCGATCGCTTTTTTTCACGACGCCCATCCCGATGTGCCTGAAAATCGCTGGTTCAAGACCGTGCGTGAAATCAGCGACCGCTATTCCAGGGATGCGGCCGCGCGCACCGCCGAACGCAAGACCGGCGCGCATCGCCGCTATGAACCCTATCTTTTTGATTCCGCCTTCACCCAGCTGGACGGCCTCAGCGTCACCAGCCGCGCCGAAATTGGGCTGGACGAGATCGTCGGCCGCGCCTATTCCATGTCCACCTGCGCGCCAAACAGGTTGGGGGACCGGCAGGCGGCTTTTGAAAGCGATCTGCGGGCGGCGCTGGCGCCGCTCGCCACCGATGGCAAGTTCATCGAGATCGCGGAAATGGTGGCATTGGTGGCGCGGCGTCCGGAGCAAAGAAAATAAAGATGCGTTTCGACTTTGAAAAATTCCAGCAGACCAAGGCATACGACCTTCTGATGGGCCTGCCGCTGATTTTCTGGTTCGGTTATGTCGAGGGCATCCGGGCGCGTCCATCGCTGGGGTTTGCGGCCCGCCAGTTGCTGGCGCAGCCGGACAGCGTCTACCTCAATATGCGGTTCGTCTCGCTGTTCGCGTCCATCGCCTTCAATCTTCTGGCGGTTTACCTGATCGTGATGCGCGGCAATCCGGTGCGCCGCTCCAAAGGCTGGCTGCCGAATGTCTGCGGCTTTGTCGGCACCTTTCTCAGTGTCGGCATTCCCTATCTGGGTCCGGTGACGCTGCCCTTCGGCTTGCAGGTGGTCTCCACCGTGCTGCTGGTGGTGGGCAGCGTGGGCTCCTTCATGGTGCTGGCGAAACTGGGCCGGTCCTTTTCCATCCTGCCCGAAGCCCGGCTGCTGGTGACCAGCGGCCCCTACGCGCTTGCCCGCCATCCGCTCTATGCCGTCGAGATCGTCACCATCCTGGGCATGGCCATGCTCTACAAGCAGCCCCAGGCCAGCCTGCTGGCGGCGGGCGTGATCCTGATGCTGGTGGTGCGCAGTCACTTTGAGGAAAAGGTGCTCAGCGAAGCTTACCCGGAATATGCCGAGTATCGCATGCGCGTAAAGCGCTTCGGCTTCATATAAAGCGGGTCTTTTGGCCGCCGAGTGCGTCGCGCGTGCTCACCTACGTCCGTACGCTCCGCACGACGCTCCTGCTCGGACGGCCAAAATCCCTCGCTACTGAGAGATCAGACGAACTCGACCTTCAGGATTTCATACGACCGCGCGCCGCCGGGGGCGGCGACTTCGACCGTGTCGCCCTTGCTCTTGCCGATCAGGGCACGCGCAATCGGCGATGACAGCGAGATGCGGCCTTTCTTGGCGTCGGACTCGACGTCGCCCACGATCTGGTATTTACGCTTCTCGTCGGTGTCCTCGTCCACCAGGGTTACGGTGGCGCCGAACTTGACGCTGCCGCCCGACAATTTGGAAATGTCGATCACTTCGGCGCGGCCGATCTGGTCTTCCAGTTCCATCACCCGGCCCTCGATGAAGCTCTGCTTCTCCTTGGCGGCGTGATACTCGGCATTCTCGGACAGGTCGCCATGGGCGCGCGCTTCCGCGATCGCCTTGATGATTTCATGGCGGTCCACATTCTTGAGCTGGTTCAGCTCTTCTTCCAGGCCCCTGAAGCCCGAAGCGGTCATCGGAATTTTTTCCATCGCCACAATCCCCAAACGGGGTCCCAAAAAGGGCAAAAAAACCGCGTCCGGCCTTTTGGTCCGGAGATGCGATCTGATGCCGAAGTAAACTGTTGATACTGTTGAGCTTTTTAAAACGCGCTCAACCAAGCACGCTCAAGAGTAAGACTGGAGCGGGGCGACTTCAAGTGACCCTGCCTTGAGGGCGGCAATGGCTTCGGTCGCCGCCTTGGCCCCGGCCATGGTGGTGTAATAGGGCACTTTCAGGGTCAGCGCCGCCCGCCGGATGGAGGAACTGTCCACCAGTGCCTGGGCGCCGTCCGTGGTGTTGAACACCAGGTGGATCTCGCCATTCTTGAGCGCGTCCACCACATGCGGGCGGCCTTCCAGCACCTTGTTGATCACGCCGACTTTCAGTCCCGCCGCTTCCAGGATGCGGGCGGTGCCGCGGGTCGCGATCAGCGAGAAGCCCTGCGCCGCCAGGGCGCGCGCCGGCTCCACCACCAGATCCTTGTCGCCATCCTTGACCGAGAAAAACACCGTGCCGCTGGTCGGCAGACGCGTCCCGGCGCCGATCTGGCTCTTGGCGAAGGCGCGGGCGAAACTGGCATCCACCCCCATCACTTCGCCGGTGGAGCGCATCTCCGGCCCCAGCACGGTGTCCACGCCTGGGAAGCGGGCGAAGGGCAGCACCGCTTCCTTGACCGAGATGTGGCGCGGGGCGGGCTTCTTCAGGTTGAAAGACGCCAATGTCTCGCCCGCCATGACGCGGCTGGCGATGGCCGCCACCGGCAGGCCGATGGCCTTGGCGACGAATGGCACGGTGCGGCTGGCGCGGGGATTGACCTCCAGCACATAGATCTCGTTGCCCTGGATCGCATACTGCACATTCATCAATCCGCGCACCTTCAGGGCAATCGCCATCGCCCTGGTCTGGCGCTCGATCTCGGCAATGATCTCCGGCTTCAGGGTATGCGGCGGCAGCGAACAGGCGCTATCGCCCGAATGCACGCCCGCTTCCTCGATATGTTCCATGATGCCGGCGATGAAGACATCGCTGTTGGCGTCGCAAATGGCATCCACGTCCACTTCCGTGGCGCGGTTGAGGAAGCCGTCGATCAGCACCGGGCTGTCCCCCGAAATGCGGAACAGTTCGCCGGTCGCGACTTCGGCCTTGAGCTGCGCCTCGTCCGACACCACCACCATGCCGCGCCCGCCCAGCACGTAGGAGGGGCGCAGGATCACCGGATAGCCGATTTCGCGCGCCGCGGTCACGGCTTCGTCCGCCGTCATCACCGTGGCGTTGCGCGGCTGTTTCAGGCCCAGCTCATTGAGCAATTTCTGGAAACGCTTGCGATCCTCCGCCAGGTCGATGGCGTCGGCGCTGGTGCCCAGGATCGGCACGCCCGCATCGCGCAACCCGTTGGCCAGCTTCAGCGGCGTCTGGCCGCCGAACTGCACGATCACGCCCGCCAGCGAACCTTTTTCCTGTTCCTTGGTGATGATCTCCAGCACGTCTTCCATGGTCAGGGGTTCGAAATAAAGCCGGTCCGAGGTGTCGTAATCGGTGGAGACGGTTTCGGGATTGCAATTGACCATGATGGTTTCATAGCCGCGCGCCGACAGCGAGAAAGCCGCATGGCAGCAGCAATAGTCGAATTCGATGCCCTGGCCGATGCGGTTGGGGCCGCCGCCCAAAATGATGATCTTCTTCTTGTCGCTGGGGTCGGCCTCGCAGACGGTCTGGCCGCCCGTCGGCGATTCATAGGTCGAATACATGTAGGGCGTCAGGGCGGCGAATTCGGCGGCGCAGGAATCGATTCGCTTGAAGCAGGGCCGCACGTTCAGGGCGTGGCGCGCGGCCCGCACATCACATTCCTTGACGCCGGTCAGCTTGGCCAGCCGCGCATCGGAAAATCCCATGCCTTTCAGGCGGCGGAAGGTCTTGGCGTCTTTCGGCAAACCGCTTTTGCGGATGTCGGCTTCGGTCAGGATGATGGCTTCGACTTCGCCCAGGAACCAGGGATCATACCCGGTGATTTTCTGGATTTCGTCCAGCGGAAAACCGTGCCGCATCGCCTGCGCGGCATTCAATAGCCGGTCCGGCGTGGCGCGGGCCAACGCGGCGCGGATGGCGGTCTTGTCGGCCATCAGCGGTGTTTCATCAAAGCCGGTGAGGCCGGTCTCCAGCGAGCGCAGCGCCTTCTGGATGGATTCGGCGAAAGTCCGCCCGATGGCCATGGCTTCGCCCACCGATTTCATCGCCGTGGTCAGCAGCGGTTCGGCGCCCGGAAATTTCTCGAAGGCGAAGCGCGGAATTTTGGTCACGACGTAATCAATGGTCGGCTCGAAGCTGGCCGGCGTCACCTTGGTGATGTCGTTCTTCAATTCGTCCAGCGTGTAGCCGACGGCCAGCTTGGCGGCGATCTTGGCGATGGGAAAGCCGGTGGCCTTGGAAGCCAGCGCCGAGGAACGCGAGACGCGCGGATTCATCTCGATCACCACCATGCGCCCGTCTTTCGGATTGACCGCGAACTGCACGTTCGAGCCGCCTGTCTCCACCCCGATTTCGCGCAGCACCGCGATGCTGGCGCTGCGCATGCGCTGGTATTCCTTGTCGGTCAGGGTCAGGGCAGGGGCGATGGTGATGGAATCCCCGGTATGAACGCCCATGGCGTCGATATTCTCGATGGAGCAGATGATAATGGCGTTGTCGGCCTTGTCGCGCACCACCTCCATCTCGAATTCCTTCCAGCCCAGCACCGACTCCTCGATCAGCACTTCGCGGGTGGGGGATGCTTCCAGCCCGCCTTCGACGATGGCGAAGAATTCCTCGCGGTTGTAGGCAATGCCGCCGCCGGTGCCGCCCATCGTAAAGCTGGGGCGGATGACGGTGGGCAGGCCCACCTGGTCCAGCGCCGCCAGCGCCTTGGAAAAACTTTCCGGCGCCAGCTCGGTCATGGCGTTGCCGCTGCCGTCATACATGATGTTGCCGGCCTGATCGCGCTTCTCGCGCAGCTGGCCCTTCAGGGTGATGCCCTTGGGCACTTCCAGGCCGATCGCGATCATCGCCTGCTTGAAACGCTCGCGGTCTTCCGCCTTGTCGATGGCGTCGGCGGTGGCGCCGATCAGCTCGACATTGTGACGTTCCAGCGCCCCGATCTTGCGCAGGCTCAGCGCGGTGTTGAGCGCGGTCTGCCCGCCCATGGTGGGTAGCAGGGCAAAGACCTTGCCCGGCGGCACGTTGGGCCGCTCGCGGATGATGATCTTCTCGACGAATTCCGGCGTGATGGGCTCGATATAGGTCGCGTCCGCCATATCGGGATCGGTCATGATGGTGGCCGGGTTGGAATTGACCAGCACCACCCGGTAGCCTTCTTCCCGCAATGCCTTGCAGGCCTGGGCGCCGGAATAATCGAATTCGCAGGCCTGGCCGATGACGATAGGTCCCGCACCGATGATCAGGACCGTGTGGATATCGTCACGTTTCGGCATGAGAACTCGCGCAAAACCGCCCAGCGCGGGTGAGGCGCTGCGGGCGGCAAGGATGTAGGTTAAGGGGACCGTTTAGTGCGGCGCGGCAGGCGGCGCAACCCCTTATTTTTGGTCGCGCGGCCTAGCCGAAAACCGCCCACACTTTTCCGGGCCGCGCTCCATATTTCAGCTCCGCCAGCGCAGGGTGCGTTCCTGCACAGGATTGACGAAATCCGTGCCGTTTTCAGTCGATTCCGCCCAGGCTTTCTTGACCCGGTGGTACCAGATGGCGGGCATGTCCGAATCCTGGATCAGCATCAGATTCGGACTGAATTTCAGGCCTTCGCGCTGCAGTTCCACGATCTTGCGGTCGTCGGCGATGAAGGTGCGGCCCAGGGCCCAGAAAAACGGGTAGATGAAGTTCAGCCAGCCCGGCCAGTACATGATTCCCATCACGTCGGTATGGTCCGCATCCCGCGGCGTGCAGACGGTCAGCCCGATCACCTTGAAGGAAATGCCGAACAGCTGGCCCTCGACGATCTCGAAGCGGGTGGAGGGCAGCTCAAAGGTGATTTCCGTCGTGACATCGCCGAGCAGGCTGTAGGCCGGCTTGGTCGGCTTGTGCTTGGTCATGACAAAGCCGGTGGGCAGGGGGGCGTACTGCTTTTGCTTCGGGCGCGGCGTGCGTTTCCACCACCAATGGTCGTGGACATAGGCGGCATGCACCGGGTCCATCAGCCCGATCACGGCATGGTCGATGTCGCAGGGAAATGTCTGCGTCTCCGTCCAGCGCATGCGGGGTTTTTCCACCGGCACGCGCGGCGGCTCCGTCCTGGGCGGCGTTCCCGGCCTGGCGGCGACATAGACCCAGATCAGGCCGTCCTGTTCGCGCACCGGGTAACTCCGTACACGGATTTTCTCCGGATCCATCTCCTGGCCTTCGACCAGCGAGGGGATGGCGCTGCACACCCCGTCCTTGCGGAAGCGCCAGCCATGATAGGGGCACGCGACGGTGTTTTCGGCCAGGATTTTTCCCGCCGACAGCGGCACGCCGCGATGGGGGCAGATGTCGCGCATCGCGAAGGCGGCGCCGTCGCGCATCCGGCCCAGCAGCACCGGCTCGCCCAGCAGCATCTCGCGCCGCATCTGGCCGGCTTTGAGGCTGGACGACAATGCCGGCATGTACCAGAGGTCGCGGACGTAAAGCTCTTCGCTCACGGCGTCAGGCTCGCGCAATTGCGGTCAGGAAAAAAATGCCGGCAATTCATGCTGATCCTAATATCACCAAAGGCGCGCCGGGCCTAACCGGGCGCGGCGGTTACGGCGTCGCGGATGCGCCCGGCGGCAGCCCGGTCATGCCCGGCGGCAAGTCCTGCGACAACCCTTGGGGCGCCGGCGGCGGCGTCATCAGCTTGGGCAGATCGCTCGTCAGCGCGGCGCCTTTTTCCGGCGGCAACTTATACGCCCAGCCCGCGCTGTGCGCGTTGATGCTGGCTGCTTCGTTGGCCACCATCGGGGCGGCGCCCGGCGCGGTGGACGCGGTCAATTTCGCCCAGACATCGCTGCCCTGCTGGATGACGTCGAAACTGACCAGCAGCCCGTCAAAGCCGCGCGCCACGGCATGGCTCCCTTTGCTGAAATCCATGCCGGAAGCGGGCTGGACATCGGTCAGGCTGAAACTTGTCACGGCATAGGCGATGGCGTTGATCATTTGCGCGTTGGGCGTGCCCTGCTTCGGCGGGATGGCCAAAGTGTAAGCCTGGTCCGAAGGATGGGCGCGGTGGATGGTATAGGGCGCGCCCTTGGCCGGCGTCATTGCGATTTCCTCCAGTCGCGTGGCGCCCAGGTTCAGCACATTGGTGGAAAGCCAGGACGCGGCATCGCCGTGCGGCGTGAATACCGTGCGGGCCAGCCAGGTCTGGTTGTCGCCGGGCTTGCGCACAAACACGCCCGATGTGCCGTTGGGATCGCCCAGGTCTTCCATGTTGCCCATGATCAACGAGGCCAGCACGGCGCCCTTGCTGTCCTTTACCGTAATTTGCGTGCCCGTTCCCTTCGGCGGCGCATCCAGCGCCAGATAGTGCAGCCAGTCGGCGCGACTGGTCTTGGGGGCGATGGTCTCCAGCGCCGCCATTCCGATCAGGGTATGCCGTACCTCGTCGAAATTGGCGGGATAATTGCCCTTGCCCGGCAATACCCAGCCCTTGCCCTGTTCGCCCACGACCGTGAACGTTCCGCCATGACTGGTGATTTCGATCAAGGCCGAATTTTTCACATTGGCGGAAAAGCCCGGCAGCACTTCGGTGGGCGTGTAATGCGGCAGGCCTTCCGCGGCACGTTGTTCCAAGGCAAAGCCGGCCAGCAGGACGCTGACCAGCGCGGCGCTGCCAAGTCCGATCAGGATGCGGCGGCGTTTGTCCATCATGCCTTCGCTCCGGCATTCTTGCGTCCACCGCGGGCGCGGCTGCGCCGCCGGATGCCGAACCAGATGGCGAAAACTGTCACCAGCAGCGGCATCAGCAGGATATTGATGAAGGCCAGGATGGTGCCCAGCCGGTCAATGTCGGCCCGCAGGCTGCGCTGCACATTCCGCAGCACCGCGCGCGTGCCGGCGATTTCGCGCCGCACCCGTTCGATTTCGGCGGTCTGCGCCGGCGTCAGGGCGATGCCGCTGTCGCTGCCACCCTGCTGCAATTGCGCGATCTCCTGTTCGGAGGCGGTGAGACGGCCCTGCAAATTCGTCACCGTCTCGCGGAATTTCAGTTCGGCATCGGCCTGCATGGCGCGCACCACGGTGAAAGGCCGCTCGGTGTCGCCCCGCGTGCGCAGGGAAATCAAATCGTCCGAGCCGCTGAGATTTTCCACCGCGCCAAGCACCAGGCCCTCATTGTCGGCGAAAGGCTCCGCCGCCGGCCCGTCATTGCGCAGCCAGAAGCGGTCGTCGAAGATATCGCTGTCCGCGATGACGATGGCGTTGATATTGCCCTGGACCACGCCGGAGGCCGTTACCGGGCCGGTGATGCGCGCGGCAATGGTGTAGCGTATTCCGCTCGGCATCACCTGTTCCAGGCTGCTGGGATCGCTCAGTGCCACCGTCACCGCATCGCGGTCCGCCAGCGAAGCCTGGTTGCTCGAACGGATCAGCGGCTCGAAATGGGTGGTGGCGCCCTTGGCCGCCGTCAGCGAACCAACGCTGGCCAGGTTGAGACCTTGGAGGCTGGCGGTGACGGGATCGCGGGGCGCGAAATTGTCCTGCGTCAAGTGCAGCCACAGGGGATAGGCGACCGACTGGCCCTGGTCGCCGGTGCGGATGCGCTGGGAGAGCTGGCTGTCGAGGACGATTTTCTGCGGCGAATAATCCACGCCCCACCCCTTCAGCAGCGGCGCAAGATCGGAAGACGCTATCGCGCCGGGATTATCCCCTTGCCGCGACAGTTCCGACAGCGGGTCCACGAACACCAGCGCCTTGCCGCCATGCAGGACAAAGGACTGGATCTGGTCAAGCTGGGACTGACCGAGTTTCCCCGGATGCGCGATCATCAGCACGCTGGTCCCTGCCGGAACGGCGCTGAAATCCGGCGTCAGCAGGGTGACGGCATAGTCTCGCTGCAGCTGGGCATAAATGGTCATGGGCTGGCCGGGCGTTGCCGGAGCGTTTGTCAGCGGCAAGGAAGACAGCACCGCCAGCTTGGGCTTTTCGGGATGGGAAAGCTGGTACAGCAGCGAGGTCAGGTCATATTCCAGATAGGCCTCCCGCTCCACCGCCAGGTAGGGAATGGCTTCCTTCTCGTCGATGCTGCTGGTGCCTTCCACGCCGAAATAAAGCGTATTGCCGCCCGTGGTTGGCGCCGCGCGGATGCCGGCGGCGTTGGCTTCATCCTCTTCCGGCGTGAAGGGCTCCGGATCGACATCCTCCAGGATGATCTTGCCGTGGCTGAGGCTGGCATATTCGCCCAGCAGGTCGCGCACCCGCTTGGCATAGGCTGCGGTGACGGGATAGTTGGCGGAATTCTTCTTCGAGAAATAAAAGCGTAGCGTCACCGGCTCGGGCAGCTTGGCGATGATGGCGCGGGTGCCGTCCGACAGCGTGTAGGTGCCGGCATGAGTCAGGTCCAGCCGCGTATCGGTGAAGAAATTGCTGGCAAAGATATTGATGCCGCAAAACAGCACCGCCGCGAGCAGCAGCGCCGACCAGGCAAATTTGCGCTCCGGCATCATCGTCAGCCGCTCTTGGTCATGTCGATGATCAGGACATTGGCGTAGAGGAACAGCCCGATCACCGAGAAAAAGAAGATCGCGTCGCGCAGGTCGATCACGCCCGCCGTGATGGCGGAGAAATGGGTGAGGAAACTGAAGGACGACACCACATCCACAAGCGCCGGCGGCGCCCAGCCCTGGAAGGCGTCCATCACCGCCGAAGCGCCCGCCACGGTGAAGAGAAAACACACCACCAGGGTGATGACAAAGGCGATCACCTGGTTGCTGGTCGCCGCCGAAATCGCCGCCCCGATGGACAGATAGGCGCCCGCCATCAGGAAGCTGCCGAGATAGGAGGCCAGGATCACGCCATTGTCGGGATGGCCCAGATAATTGATTGTGATCCAGATGGGAAAGGTCAGCGCCAGCGCCAGCCCGGCAAACACCCAGGCGGCGAGAAACTTGCCCAGCACCGTGGCCCAGACCGGCAAGGGCAGGGTGAGCAGCAATTCAATGCTGCCGCTGCGCTTTTCTTCCGCCCACAGCCGCATTGCCAGGGCCGGGATCAGGAAAAGATAAAGCCAGGGCTGAAAGCCGAAGAACACCGACAGGTCGGCGGTGCCGTTGTTGAAGAAATTCCCGATATAGAAAGTGAACACGCCGATCGAGAACAGGAAGATGATAAGAAAGACGAAGGCGATCGGTGTGGCGAAATAGGCGGCGAATTCCCGCCGGAATACGGCTCCCAGGGCGCTCATGCCGCGGCCTCTTCCGTGCTGGTCAGGGCGCGGAACAGATCGTCCAGCCGTCCGCCCGGCGCACGGGCCGCCAGGGCTGCCGGGGTACCGTCCGCCACCAGCCTGCCGCGATTGATGATGACGGCGCGGCTACACATCGCTTCGACTTCCTCCAGCATATGGGTGGAGATCACGATGGTCTTGCGCGCCGCGATGCTGCGGATCAGTTCCCGCACCGCGTGCTTCTGGTTGGGGTCGAGCCCGTCCGTGGGCTCATCCAGGATCAGCACGTCCGGATCGTGCAGGATGGCCTGCGCCAGGCCGACGCGGCGGCGAAACCCCTTGGACAGGGTCTCGATCGGCCGGTCCATCACGCCGTCCAGGCCGGTATGCGCCACGGCGCTGTCCCTTGCCGCACGGGCGGCATCGCCATGAAGGCCCCGCGCTCCGGCGATGAAGGCGAGAAATTCGCGCGGCGTCATTTCGCCATAGGCGGGCGCGCCTTCCGGCAGATAGCCGATTTTCGCCTGTGCCCGCAGCGTGTCGCTGCCGATGTCATGGCCGCAGACCCGCACCGAGCCGCTATCCGGCGTCAGGAAGCCGGTGACCATCTTCATGGTGGTGGTTTTGCCCGCGCCGTTGGGGCCGAGAAACCCCAGCACCTCGCCCTGTCTCACGGACAAGGTCAGGCCGGCGACCGCAGTCACGGCGTCAAATCGCTTGGTGAGGTTTTCAATTTCGAGCATAGTCCTGAGGAAAATAAGGACGGACGTCCGTTTAAAGAAAGTGGCAGCGCTCCGCAAGCGGACCTGCCCGGAGGGAATGACGTGGTTGATCTGAAAATCCTGCGCCGCGCCCTGATGGTGGGCGTGATCTTCGAACTGCTGCTGGTGGCGATGGGCCATTTCCGCCCCCGCTTCCGTCCGACCTTCGAACTGTTCGGCTGCATGATGATCGCCGGGGTGGCGGGGCTGCTCTATGCCCGCGACCTGGCGCGCGGCTATGGCGCGGGTGCCCTTGGCGGCGCCGCCATCGGCGCGATGTGCGGGATTGTGGCGGTGGCGTCCGCCAGCCTGCTGGGCGACCGGCCCGATCTCTATATTCCCTATGGCGTGATGGTCGCGACTCTCACCGGCGGCATCGGCGGCCTGTTCGGCCAGATGGACGCCATGTTCAAGGCTTTCCTGAAAACGCTGCGCTGAATAACTCTGTGGGGGGGAATTGTCGGTTGGCGCGGGGACTGGCCCGGAAAGGGCTGGGGGGCTTGAGTTCCGGACCGGTCAAAATCGCGGCCAACCGACGAAGCGATAATCGGAATGGAAAACGGCTCTCGCATGGTTCAAACGTGACCATTTAAAGGCAAGGATTACATATGGGTCATATGGTCGAACCGACGCCCCGGGTGCTGGCGTATCTGGCGAAAATCGGCGCCCGGGAATCACAGGAACAGGAAAGGTGCCGGACAGAAACCCAAATCCGCGACGATGCGCAGATGCAGATTGCGCCGGAGCAGGGTGCTTTCCTGGGCCTGCTGGTGCGGATGACCGGCGCCCGGCATTGCATCGAGGTGGGCAGCTTTACCGGCTATAGCGCGCTCGCCATGGCGCTGGCGCTGCCGGAGGACGGCCGCATCGTGGCGCTGGATGTCAGCAAGGATTTCACCGATATCGCGCAGGGCTATTGGAAACGCGCGGGCGTCGCCGGCACGATCGAGCTGCGCCTGGGACCCGCCCAGGACTCGCTGGAAAAGATGATCGCGGCCGGCGAAGGGCCTTTCGACTTGGCCTTCATTGACGCCGACAAGCCCGGCTATGACGGCTATTACGAAGCCGCCCTGAAACTGCTGCGGCCCGGCGGGGTGATCGCGCTCGACAACATGCTCTATTCGGGCGAGGTGGCCGCTGCCCGCCCGTCCGGCAATGCCGCGGCGCTGGCGGCGCTGAATGCCAAAATTCATGGCGATTCGCGGGTGGACATGGCGCTGGCGTCCATCGGCGATGGCCTGATGCTGGCCAGAAAACGCTAGACGCGGCCAGATTCAGCCCCCATCATCGCGGCAATGGTGGAAGAACCCATAGCGTTTCACCGCGCGCTCCGCTCTGCAGATGGGGCCGCGCGGCAGATGGACGAGAGGCCGGTGCCCCGCATCAGCTTCGACCGTCAGGAGCTAAACCGGATTTTGGCGATTTACGGCCGCATGGTCGCAGCCGGCGAATGGCGCGACTATGCCCTGGATTTCCTGGAAGAGGCGGCGGTGTTCTCTATTTTCCGCCGCTCCAGCGAGATGCCGCTGTACCGCGTGGAAAAGCGCCCCCGGCTGCGTGGCAAACAGGGCCAATATGCCGTGATCGCGGCGGGCGGGCTGGTGCTCAAGCGCGGTCATGAACTGGCGCAGGTCCTGCGCATCTTCGACAAAAAACTTCTGAAGGCGCTGGCGACGCAATAGCGGTAAAAACAGGTGTGAATTAGGCCGGGGCCCGGCACGGGCAGGCCAGACAGGGCGCTGCCGGGGTGCTAGCCTGAATTGGGGATGGGGAGACGAGGCTTGCCGAGATTGCGATCAATCCGGGCTATGGTAATTGTCGCTTGCGCGCTTCTTTGCGCCGGCGCCGCCGCGGCGGATCCGGCCCATGTCCGCGTCGCCGGACCGCTCCAGTCGCAACCTTTGCCGGCGGCGCCATCCACCGGCACCATCAAGGTCGGCGCCGCGGTTGATATTGTCGCGCGCAAGGGATTCTGGGCCCAGGTGCATGGCGGCGCCCTGACCGGATGGCTGAAGCTGAGCCGCCTGTCACTGGACAGCGGCGGATCGGGGAACGACATCGCCGCCCTGGCCAGCGGCCGCACCGGCTCGGGCAATGTGGTCAGCGCCTCGGGCGGCCGGGGCCTGGACGCAACCGATTTCGCCCGCGCCACGCCGGACAATGCAGCGGTGGCCGCCCTTGCCCGCACCGCGGCGAGCGAAGCGGCAGCCGAGCAATTCGCCAATGCCGGCGGGCTGAAGACGCGCCATCTCGACTATCTGGGCGCGGGCGGCAAACGATGAAAGCCACCCGCCTCATCGCGGCAATCGCCGCGTCCGTGATCGCCGCCGCGCCGGGCATGGCGCACGCACAGTCCTTTTCGCTGCCCGATCTCGGCGGGCTGACCAAATCGGGCTCCGGCAAAACCAGTCCGCTGCCCTCGGGCCTCGGCGACGCTATCGGCCAGGTCAAGGACCTGACCGGCAGCCAGAGCGCCGATGACGAAGCCAGCTCCGGCGCGGTGATCGCCGCCCCTGTGTTCGGTGCCGCGCCGCCCTGGCGCAATGCGGCGGTCCAGTCCTATGTCAACCTGGTCGGCCGCAATCTGGCGCGGCAGGTCGAGCGCAAGGATGTGCTCTGGCGCTTCGCCGTCCTGGATACGCCTTCGATCAACGCCATGGCCTTTCCCGGCGGCATCGTTGTGATCACGCGCGGGTTGTATGCGCTGCTCACCAGCGAGGATGAGCTGGCGGCGGTGCTTGCCCATGAGATCGCCCATGTGAATCTGCGCCACCAATGGAAGGTCATTCAAAAGCAGAAACTGATCGCCCTGGCCGGAAACGCGGTGGCGCGCAACGATCCGGCGCAGGCCACCAAGCTGGTTGCGGATTTGGGTGCCCAGCTGCTCGCCCGCGGGCTCGACAAGTCCGCCGAATTCGAAGCGGACCGCGCCGGCGTGGTGATCGCGGCCCGGGCCGGCTACGATTCCTCGGCCATGATCGCAGTGATGGAAAAGTTGAATGCGCTCAAGCCCGGCCAGGCCGACACGGCGATGCTGTTCTCGACCCATCCCTCGCCCCAGGCCCGCATCGATGCGCTGACCGCTGCCGCGACCCCTCAGGTCGAGGCTGCCGCCGAGCCCTCTGCCGCCGCCGCCCGCATCAAGGCCAGGCATTGAGCGGTCCGAAGGCGAATCCCGCGCGAAACGCCTGGCGCGGCGCGACCTTGCGGGTCGGCGCCCACGCGCGCAGCCGCCCCATGATGTTCTATCTGGGTCTGGCGGCTGTTTTCGTCATCGGGATACTCGCCAATCTGTTTTGGTCCTATGTGTCGCCCGGCGTGAAGGATTCCTCCCTGGACATGGCGGTGCGCCTGCGCCTGTCCAGTCCCCGGCCCGACCCGTCCATCCTGATCGTGGACATTGATGAACGCTCTCTGGCCTTGCTGGCGACGGAGCATGGCCGCTGGCCATGGCCGCGCTCGGTCATTGCCGAGACCGTCGCGGATCTTTCCGACGCCGGCGCGAAATCCATCCTGATCAACCTGACCTTCAGCGATCCGGACAAGGATCACCCGCAGGACGACGCCACGTTCCAGGATGTGCTGGCGCATACGCCCAATGTGGTGCTGCCGATCACCCGCCTCAATCCCGCCAATGACTCCCAGAGCCAGGTGGCCATCACCCGTTTTGCCGGAGCGCAGATTCACGATGCCGCTGCCGCGGCGCGGCCCATCGCGGTGCTGGCCCCGGCCTTTTCCGCGGCCTATGGCCGGCTGGGGTTCAACAATCTTCACACCGACAGCGATGGCGCGGTGCGCCGCTTCGATCCCTATTGGAACGAGCCGGCCTTTTCCTTTCCCTCGCTGCCGCTGCGGGCCCTGGAGGTCGGGGGTATCCGGCCGGCCATCACGTCCGGCAGCTTTCCGGGCGGCATGATCCTCAACTGGCGAAACAAGCGCGGCGATTATGAGCGCCGTTCCTTCGCCGATGTTGCCGCCGATCTCGCGTCGGGCGACCCCGCGCGCGCGGCGCGCTATCGCGGTCGGCAGATCATCATTGGGGCAACGGCTGTCGGGCTGGGCGATCTCAAGGGTACTCCCGCCGCGGCGGTGACGGACGACAACACCATCCTGGCGACGGCGATGGATGACATGAAATCGGGAACAAGTCTGCGCATCATTCCGGCATGGATGATGGCGCTGCTGTCGATCCTCTCTGTTCTGGGCCTGGCGGCGACTTTCATCTACCGGATGGAACAGCGCTGGATCAACATCCTGTTCTCGGCTCTGCAGACCGGCTTCATCGCCGTGACCATCTATTGCGTGAGCTACACGCTGTACCTTGTTGATATCTCCGCCACCATCATCTTCGCGCTCAGCTATTTCACCATCGCCAACATCTATACGCGGATTCATCTCTGGGCGTTGCGGGGCAATCCCGCCTTTTCCGATTTTCTGCAAAAGCATGCCGGCAGCACGTTCCTGCTGGTCGGCGTCAATGGCGGGCAGGGTGCGAAAAACAGCGTTTCCGCGATGGTTCGTCGGATGGAGCGCCGCTTCGGCGTCCGCAATGTTCTGCATGTCGACAATCTGTTCGATCGCGGTCACGTGCTGCAGCAGACGACGCGGGATCTGTCGTTCGTCGTGATGGCGATGCCGTCGGACGATTTCGCCACCGCGCGGATGGCAGCAGAGGCGATTGCGCGGGGATGCGGGCTGACGCCGCACCTGATCAATGTGCCGGCGGCGGACAATCCGCAGGATGTGCACCTCTTCAAGGCGATACTGGGCGTCGCCGGCGACATGGTCTGACGCATCCCCGGCCGGAACCGCGCGTGCGTCCGCGCTAGTGGCCGCCGAACAGACCCTTGAGGTTGAAGCCGGGCTGCTGACTGCTGTTTTTGGAATCCGTGGCGCTGCCGGCTTTGTTGCCGCCCAATCCGCCCAGAAGTCCGCTCAGGCCGCTGCCGCCATTCTTGAACTGGTTCACCAGGGTCGAACCCAGGGCCTTCATGTCGGGCTTGTAGCTGAGCTTGGTCCAGGGACCGGAAATCTGGAAGGGAACCGCGAGGCCCGCGGCATCCCTGGCGCCGCCCTGTCCCTGCTGTGTCGCCACAAGCTTCGGGACAACCTCGAATGCCAGGGTGCGTGGGCCCAGATTGATATCGCCGCTGCCGGTGACCCGTATGAACGGATTGAGCAGGTGAAAATCCTCGTTGTGCATTACGCCGTTGCTGATCTTGAAGGTGCCGCCCGCTTCCGCGAAATCGGTGCTGGCCTGCGCGCTGGTGGCCGCCCCCAGCTGCCCGGACAGGGCGTTCTGGATCGTGCGCGACACAGCCGCCAGATCCACGCCGCGCAGGGCGCCGTTCTTCACCGTCACGCTGCTGGTTCCGGCCAGGCTGGTCATGATCGCCTTCTGGCTGGAGCCGCTGCCCGTCACGTCCACCGCCAGAACGCCCGTCCCTTCTATGCGGTCGACCTTCATGGCGCTTTGCAACAGGGCTTTCATCGCCACGGAGTTGATGGCGAGTTTCACGCCGAATTTGGGCGTGGCGGTGCTGGCGTCGGCGGTCATGTGCCCCGAGACGCTGCCGCTGAACAGCGCCGCCTGGGTGAGATCGGCGGTCAATACCCCGCTATGCAACGCCATGTTCAATTTGCCGTGGGTGACCGCGAAACTGCCCACCGAAAGCGTATCGGCGGAAATGCCGACATCGGCGTCCGCCAGTTTCAGGCCGGCCAGCGACAAGGGTTCCGTGCTCCAGCCGCTGGTGGTGGCGGCCGGTTTCTTGCCTGCCATGTAGGCGCCGGCATCCAGCCGGTCCAGCGCAATATTGCCCTTGATCGACGGGACATCGCCTTTCAAGTCAACCGCCAGGTCAACCGAAGCCTTGATGTCGTCGAGCGCCAGCTTGGCGTCTTTCAGGGAATACACCCGGTCCTTGGCTGATACGCCGCCTTCCAGTGAAAAGGCGCCAAGGCCCGTTACACCCGGCGCCGCCGCGCCCGCGCCCTTGATCAGCGCCCGCAAGGAGGGCCCCGAAAGCTTGACCGCGCCGCTGCTTTCCGTGGCGCCGGTCAGCGTGCCGTCGAAGTGAAGATTAACGGGAGACGAAGTCAGGTCGAGCAGAATCCTTGTCGGCTGTTTCTGCATGAAGCTGCTGGGGCTGTCGACGCGCCCCGTCACGGCGTATTTGTCGTTGTCATAGACGGCGTTGAGGTCGAAATTGGCGGGCTGGTCGAGAGCCGCCATGCTCAAGCTGGCATTGGCCTGGCTGAGGCCGGTATGCTTGCCGGTGCGCGCGTCGAAATAGGATATTTCGCCGTCGCTGATTGTCAGTCCCGAGATGCTAAGTTGCGACAGGGTTGCCGATGAACTGTTGCTGCTTTTGCGGGTCTGGAAATTCCAGTTGCCGTTGCCGCTCGCGTCAACTTCCAGATTGATTGTCGGATTTTTCAGGGACAGCTTGGTGATGTCGATTTCGCGCGAAAACAGCGGTATCAATTTCGCGCCAACCGCCAGCGTGCCGACATGGGCAAATTCCCTGGCCTGGCCGCCGGGCACATTGTCGATGCTGACATCGGCGGCCGAAAGGCCGATTTCCGGATACAGCGAGACATGCATGGCTCCTGCGATGTGTATATCGCGCCCAATTCCGCGCGAAATCGCCTGTTCGAGGGGGGCGCGAAACGAGTCCAGCGGCATCAGCAGAAGCACGGCGGCGGCGCCGCCGACAAGCAGGATGATTATTGCGGCAGCGATTGCCAGTTTGCGCATCTGATTCCCCCGAACGGTATTCGCCCGGATGGAACTCTATCGCAGCGCTGGTGTCCGAACCACCCCGGCGGATCAAAGCGGACGCGGTAATTGCGCAAATGAAAAAGGAGCCGGTGCCGCCAAAAGGCGTCACCGGCTCCCTTGTTCCGTGGCCCGATCCTGCGACCGGGCTTTTTGCCGCTGCCGATTAGCGGCGATTGCCCATGAAGCGCAACAGGAAGAGGAACAGGTTGACGAAGTCGAGATAGAGGCGCAGCGCCCCCATGATCGCCTTCTTGCCGGCCAGCTCGCCGTCATCGCCCACATAATACATGTTCTTGATGTTCTGGCTGTCATAGGCGGTCAGGCCGGTGAAGATCAAAACGCCGACCACCGAGATCACGAACTGTAGCTGGCTGGAGTGGAAGAACATTCCCACGACAGATGCCAGGATCAGCCCGATCAGTCCCATGAACAGGAACGAGCCCATGCCGGTGAGGTCGCGCCCGGTGGTGTAGCCATAAAGGCTCATGGCGCCGAAGGTGCCGGCGGTGACGAAGAAGGTCATCGCGATGCTGGCGCCGGTATAGAGCAGCAGGATGGTGGACAGCGAAACGCCCATCAGCGCCGCGTAGGCCCAGAAGGTCAGCTGCGCCGTGGCGAAGCTCATTTTCTGGATGCGGAAGGACAGGAAGAACACCATGCCCAGCGGCGCGAACATCGCGATCCAGCCCAGAATGTTGGGCTGGGCGATCACGCCGTTCGCGGTCTGCACCTGATTGTAAAAAACATTGATCAGGGGCGAGTTGGCGGTTAGCCACGCCACCCCGCCGGTCAGGCCGAGGCCGACCAGCATGTAATTATAGACGCGCAGCATATAGGCGCGCAGACCGGCATCCATCGAAACCGCCGTGGTGGCGGGCGCATACCGGGGATCGAAATTGGCCATGGGGAACTCCTTTGAACCTACAGTATATCGTGATTTGCGACGCGCGTATCAAGGCCCGATTAGGCCATTGATTTCAGATGATTAACTTATGCTCATCTCAGCCATTACGCAGCCGCGCTGCCGGCCGGGCCCGCAGCGCCGCCAGCGCCCCCAAAAGGCCAAACAGCAAGGCTGCCGCGCCGCCGCCCGCCACGGTCATCAAGGCGGCATTGCCGTCAAAGACAAAGCTGATCTTGAGGATTTGCCGGGCCGCGATGGCGGCAGCCAAGCTGCCAGCCCCCAGCGCGATGATGCCGGTGGCCACGCCCAGAAACCCATATTCGGCGATATAGACCAGGGCAATCTGGGCTCGCGTCGCGCCCACGACTTTCAGCACCGTGGCGTCGTAAAGCCTT
Organism: uncultured Alphaproteobacteria bacterium; assembly: GCA_903857685.1. Lineage (GTDB taxonomy): Bacteria > Pseudomonadota > Alphaproteobacteria > Micropepsales > Micropepsaceae > Rhizomicrobium. The sequence continues at coordinate 9,764 of CAIOFO010000070.1, read as the reverse complement.
GTGCGCGCCCCCGCCGCGATGGTGCCCGCCAGCACCAGCAGCCCCGCCAATATCGTGACCAGGCTGGCGGCGCCGATGCCCGCCGCCAGTTGCTGTAGCAGCGTGTCCACCTGGGCGATGGCGTCCTTCACCCGCACGGTGGAGATGCCCGGATACAGGTCGGTGATGCGGTTATACATGGCGTTCTCCTCGCCGCCTTCCACCCGAACCGTCGCCATGAAACTGTGCGGCGCCTTGTCGATCAGTCCGGGCGACAGCACCAGCACGAAATTCTGCCCGCCGGTGGTGAAATCCACCTTGCGCAGATTGGCGATGCGGCCGGTGATTTCCCGCCCCAGGACATTGAGGGTGATGCTGTCGCCGATTTTCAGGCCGGTGCCGGTGGCGATGTCCTGGTCGAGCGAAATCAGGGTGGGGCCGGAATAATTTTCCGGCCACCAGTCGCCCCTGGTGATGATGGTGCCGGGCGGCGGCGTGGCGGAATAGGTGATGCCGCGGTCGCCATTGACCACCCATTTGGCATCGCTGCTGATTTTCGCGTCCGCCGGCGGCACGCCGTTCAGCGATGTAATCCGTCCACGGATCATCGGGGTGCGCTGGTAGGCGCTCTGGCTGCGGAAGCTGGCGATGGTCTTGTCGAAACTGGCCACCTGGTCGGGCTGGATGTCCACGAAAAAGAAACTGGGCGCGCGGGCGGGCAGCGCGTCATTGACTTCCGAGGCGATGGAACGGTCGAGCAGCGTGACGGTGGCGAGCAAGGTCAGGCCCAGCCCCAGCGCGGTGATCACACCGCCGGTGGCGGCGCCCGGCCTTGTCAGGTCGCCCAGCGCCAGCCGCAGCAGCGGTGAATGCGGCCGTGGCAATTTTCGCAATCCCCTGATCAGGCCGGCCGCCAGCAACCGCAGCAGCAGCAGCACCGCCGCCGCTCCGCCCAGGAATTCGGCGGCGAACATGGGCGAGGGCGCCAGCAGCAGCATCAGCGCCGCGATCAGCAAACCCGCGATGCCCGCCGCGATCAAATAGGCGGGCGCGGGTCTTGTCCTGGTCGGCGCCACGGTTTCGCGCAGCAGGCTGGCGGGCGGGATGGCTTGGGCCCGGCCCAGCGGCGGCACCGAAAACAGGATGGCCGACAGCAAGCCAAATCCCGCCGCCAGCAGCAGCGGCCCCGGATAAATGCCCAGCTCCGGCGGCATCGGCAAACTGTCCTTGTAGAAATAGGCGATGGCGAAAGGCGCGCTGGCGCCGATGACGGCGCCCAGCAGCACGGCGGCCAGGGCAATCGCCATGACCTGCAAAAAGAAAACCAGGAACACCAGTTCGCCGTCGGCGCCGAGCGACTTCAGAATCGCGATGTCGAAACGCTTGCGGTCCAGGAAGGCCGATACCGCCTCGCTGGCGCCGACGCCGCCCACCCCCAGCGCCGTCAATCCCACCAATGTCAGGAACATCGCCACCTGTTCGACAAAGCGGCGGATGCCGGGCGCGGCATCGGTGCGGTCGCGGATTTCCCAGCCGGCATCGGGAAACGCCGCCGCCGCATCGGCCTTGAAGCCTTCAATCGTCGTATTGTGGCTGAACGCCACGCGATAGGAATAGTCGATCAGGCTGTCCGGCCGCACCAGCCCGGTGCCCGCCAGCGCCCTGGCCGCGATCAGCACATGCGGTCCCAGCGAAAAGCCGGTGGAGATGCGGTCGGGCTCGCTTTTGATCACCGCCATGATGCGCAAGGTGGCGTCGCCGATGCGGATCAGGTCGCCGCGCTGAACATGCAGCCGGTCCAGCAAACTCTGCTCCGCCGCCGCGCCGCAAACGCCGTCATCCTCGCAATAAAGGACATCGGAAGTTTTCTGGTCCGGCAGGAAGCTGGGTGCGCCGAACAGCGGCCATGCGGCATCCACCGCCTTGAGCTCGATCAGCTGGCGTTCGGCCTGCCTGCCCCCCCGAAACGCATAGGCCATGGCGCGCATCGAAACGCCGGCGGAAATTCTGCCAGTGCGGGCAAGAAAAGCATGCTCCGCCGCTGTCGCCGGGCGATGCACCAGCTGCACCGCGACATCGCCGCCCAGGAAAGTCTGGCCCTGGTCGCGCAAGCCGCTGAGAAAGGCGTCGCTGAGGGATTCGACACCGGCGATGGCGGCGGTGCCCAGCAAAAGGCAGAGAAAGAAAATCCGGAAGCCGCGAATGCCGCCGCGCAGCTCGCGCCGCGCGAATACCCAGGCGCGTTTCAAGCTGCTCATGCCGAGCCGATCGGCGCAGGGGGAGCGGAAAACGCATCCGAGACGATCTTGCCGTTCTGCAGCCGCACCACGCGCTGGCAGCGCCGCGCCAGGCTTTCCTCATGCGTCACCAGGAACAGGGTGGCGCCGCGTTCGGCATTGAGCGCGAACATCAGATCGGCGATGGCCGTGCCGTTGGCGCTGTCGAGATTGCCGGTGGGCTCGTCGGCGAACAGCACCTCCGGGCGCGGCGCCAGGGCGCGGGCCAGCGCCACGCGCTGCTGCTCGCCGCCCGACAATTGCCCGGGATAGTGTGTGCTGCGGTCGCCCAAACCCACCGCCTTCAGTTCGGCGGCGGCCCGGTCCCACGCATCGGCAATGCCCGACAATTCCAGCGGCACGGCGACATTTTCCAGCGCCGTCATGGTCGGAATCAGGTGAAAGGCCTGGAACACGATGCCCACCCGGCCGCGCCGGAAGCGCGCCGCGGCATCCTCGCCCATGCGGGTGATGTCGGTGCCCGCCACGGTGATCCGTCCGCTGGTGGGACGTTCCAGCCCGGCCGCCACCATCAAAAGCGAGGATTTGCCGGAACCCGAAGGACCGGTCAGCGCCACGCTTTGGCCGGCCGGGACCACCAGCGAGATGCCATTGAGGATATGGACCGGCCCGGCGGCGCTGGCCAGTTGCAGGTGGACTTCTGATAAGCTGATGGCAACCTGCGGATTCTGCATTGGACCCGTTTAGCGGAAGAAAAGAGAACTGGCGACCATGACGTTGCGTTTCAAGCTTGCCCTGGTCGCCGTTTTGATGTTGGCGGGCCCGGCCATTGCCAAACCCGTCCACATACTCGCCCTCGGCAGCAGCCTGACGCAAGGCTATGGCCTGCCGCCGGGCACAGAATTCCCCGTCCAGCTCCAGGCCGCCCTGAAAGCGTCGGGCGTTGACGCAATGGTGGAAAATGCCGGGGTCTCCGGCGACACCTCGTCGGGCGGCCTGTCGCGGCTGGACTGGTCGCTGGCCGATCATCCCGAGGCGGCGATCATCGAACTCGGTTCCAACGACATGCTGCGCGGCGTTCCGCCGGACGTCACGGAAAAAAATCTCCGCGCGATTCTTTCAGCCTTGCAAAAGGATCATGTCGCGGTGCTGCTGGTCGGCATGATGGCGCAGCGCAATCTGGGTGCCGATTATGTCCGGCAGTTCGACGCCATCTATCCGCGCCTGGCCAAGGATTACAAAGTCGTCTTCTATCCTTTCTGGCTGGACGGGGTGGCGATGAATCCGAAGCTCAACCAGGCCGACGGCATGCATCCCAATCCCGCCGGGGTCAAAATCATCGTCGCCCGAATGCTGCCTTATGTGAAAAAGATGCTGGGCCAGGTGCCTGCTTCACCGGGGAAAACAGAGTAATGTTCAAGCGCCTCCTTTCGGTCAGCGGCTTCACCCTGCTGTCGCGCATAACGGGATTTGCCCGCGACGCCCTTTTGGCATGGACCATCGGGGCCGGCATCCTGTCGGATGCCTTTTTCGTCGCCTTTCTCTTTCCCAATTATTTTCGCGCCATCTTCGGCGAAGGCACCATCAACCCCGCCTTCCTGCCGCGCTATGCGGCGCTGCACGCCAGGGGCGAGCATGCGGCGGCGGCAAAATTCGCCAATGGCGTGTTCGCCTGGCAGATGGCGGCCCAGATCGTGCTGCTGGTCCTGGCGATGATCTTCATGCCCGCAATTATCGGCCTGATTGCCGGCGGCTTTAAGGGCAATCCTGCCCAATTCGCCCTGACCGTCAGCCTGGCGCGCGTCACGTTCCCCTATCTGATCCTGACGCTGGTGGCGGTGCAGCTCTCCGCCATGCTCAATGCCATCGAGAAGTTCTGGGCCGCCGCCGCCTGGTCCAACCTGCTCAATCTTTCCATGATCGCCACCCTGGTTTGCTGGCACTGGTTTCCCAACGCCGCCTACGCGGCGGCCTGGGGCGTCCTCCTGGGCGGTGTGGCGCAATTGGTCTTTATCTTGTGGGCCGCCGGGCGTGAAGGACTTTGGCTGCGCGTTGCCCTGCCGCGCTGGACGCCCGAGATACGCGAATTCTTCATCGCCCTTGGCGCGGTCACTTTCGGTGCGGCGAGCATCGTGATTGCGCCTTTCATCGACACGATCCTGGCCAGTTATTTGCCGGTGGGCAGCCGCACGGCGCTTTATTATGCCGACCGCATCAATCAGTTGCCGCTGGGCGTGCTGGGCATCGCGCTGGGCACCGTGCTGTTGCCGGAAATGTCGGCGCGGCTGGCGCGTGGCGACAAGACAGGCTCAGCCGCGGCGCAGAACCGCTCGGCCGCGACCAGCCTGCTCCTCACTCTGCCTTTCGCGGCGGTGTTTCTTGCCATACCCGGCACCATCATGCGCGCGGTGTTCGTGCATGGCGCCTTCAATGCTGGTGCGGCGGGGCTGGCGGCGCTGGCGCTGGCCGCCTATGGCGCGGGCCTTCCCGCCATGGCGATGCTTCGGATTGTCCAGGCCACCTTCTATGCCCGGCACGACACCATGACCCCGGCCCGCGCCACGGTGACGGCGCTGGTCAGCAACATCGTGCTGAAAATGATTTTCGTCTGGGGCCTGCATCTGGGCGTCGCCGGTCTGGCGCTGGGCACGGCCTTGGGCGCATGGATCAATGTCGCCCTGCTGACCTGGTTCGGTCACAGCCGGGCGCTGCTGGCCATCGAAAAAGCCTTTGTGAAGTCCCTGCCGCCCGTGCTGATCGCCGCCATCGCCACCGGTGCGGCGGCCTGGTTTGGCGCCTGGATCGCCGCGCCGCTGCTGCCGGGACGCTTCAGCGATGTCGCGGCACTGGCGGGCGCCATGCTGCTGGGCATCATCGCCTACAGCATGGTTGTATGGATCTTCCGCCGCGCGCTGCCGCTGGGTAAATTTGCCCGATGAGACTTTTTGTGGCGTTGCCGCTGCCGGATGCCGTGGCGCAATCCCTGCTGCTGATTCAGGGCGGTGTGCCGGGCGCCCGCTGGCAGACAAGCGGCCAGCTCCATCTCACCCTGCGTTTCATCGGCGAGGTGGACAACCAGACCGCCATTCTGCTGGACGAGGCGCTGGCGGGCATCCATGCCCCGGCGTTCGAAATGCAGCTTCATGCCGTGGGCCAGTTCGGCGGCAAGCAGATCCATTCCCTTTGGGCAGGCGTGCGCAGAAACGAAGCGCTTGAACATTTGCAGCGCAAGGTGGACAGCGCCATACGTCGCGTCGGCCAACCGCAGGACGCCCACAAATTCTCCCCGCATGTGACCTTGGCCCGCCTGCGCCATCCGCAGGGGGACAAAGCGCTGGAATGGCTGACCCATCACGCGCTTTATACCAGTCCCGAATTCACGGCTCACGCGTTTCAGCTCTATTCCAGCAAGCTGACCAGCGATGGCAGAATCTATCGTATGGAGCAGGATTATCCCTTGGAGGGTTTTTATGAAGCTGACGATTGAGGAACTGAAGGCCGCCTTGAAGAGGCTGCCCGACTGGCAACTGGCCAAAGACAGGGAGGCCATCAGCCGCAAGTTCCAGTTCGTGGATTTCGACGCCGCCTTCGCCTTCATGACCCGCACGGCGCTGCTGGCGGCGAAAATGGATCATCATCCCGAATGGTTCAATGTCTATAACAAGGTGGACGTCACCCTGGCGACTCATGACGCCGGCGGTGTGACGCAAAAGGACATCGACCTGGCCACCGCCATGGACGGCTATGCCGCGCTGACAGCCCGCTGATGGAACCATTCCCGCGTCTGCCCGTTCTGGTGCAGAGATACAGGGAGAATTCCATGATCATCGAAAATTCCGGTGGCGGCAACGGCGGCAGCGTCTTTCTGGCTTTCCTGGTCGGCGCCGTCATGGTCGGCATAGCCATTGTCGGCTTCTTCATGTGGGACAATTTCAAGAGCGGCGGGCATCCGGCCGCGCCCGCAATCAACGTCACCGTCAAGCACTAGCGTTCAGCGCCGCTGGCGGTCCATCACCATCAGCGCGATGGACCCCACAAGCGGCGACAGCAGCACGGCGATCGCAAACCACAGCGCGGGGTTGCGCGCGTTGATCTTGGCCCAATAGGCCACGCCCATCGACGCCAGCACCCAGAAAAATACCAGCATCTACTTCTTGGCGTTCTTGATCAGGTCGTCCACCACCGACGGATCGGCCAGCGTCGAGGTATCGCCCAGGCTGCCGAGTTCGCCCTCGGCGATCTTGCGCAATATCCGCCGCATGATCTTGCCCGAGCGTGTCTTGGGCAGGCCGGGCGCGAACTGGATCACATCGGGCCGGGCGATCGGCCCGATCTCATGGCCGACATGCTGTTTCAGTTCCTGCGCCAGCCCGTCATGGGCCGCCACGCCTGCCTTAAGCGTGACATAGGCGTATATGCCCTGGCCCTTGATGTCGTGGGGATAGCCCACTACCGCCGCCTCGGCGACATGCGGGTGGCCCACCAGCGCGCTTTCCACCTCCGCCGTGCCCATGCGATGGCCCGAAACATTGATCACGTCGTCCACCCGGCCGGTGATCCAGTAATAGCCGTCCTCGTCGCGCCGGCAGCCATCGCCGGTAAAGTACTTGCCTCGATAGGTCTTGAAATAGGTATCGATGAAACGCTGGTGATCGCCATAGACTGTGCGCATCTGTCCCGGCCAGCTGCGCGCAATCACCAGATTGCCCGTCACCGCTCCTTCCAGGACCGCGCCGTCGGCATCCACGATCTGCGGCACGACGCCGGGCAGCGGCAAGGTTGCGGAACCGGGCTTGAGAGCGGTGGCGCCGGGCAGGGCGGTGATCAGATGGCCGCCGGTTTCGGTCTGCCACCAGGTATCCAGGATCGGACAGCGCCCGTCGCCCACCACGCGATGATACCAGCTCCAGGCTTCCGGATTGATCGGTTCTCCCACCGAGCCCAGCAGGCGCAAGCTGGCGCGGCTGGTTTTTGTCACCGGCCCGTCACCTTCGCGCATCAGGGCGCGGATCGCGGTGGGCGCGGTGTAAAAGGTGTTGACCTTGTGCTTGTCGATCACCTCCCAGAAGCGCGAGCTGGTGGGATAATTCGGCACGCCCTCGAACATCACGGTGGTCGCGCCGTTGGCCAGCGGACCATACAGGATATAGCTGTGGCCGGTGACCCAACCGACATCGGCGGTGCACCAGAAGACCTCGCCCTCGTGGTAGTCGAACACATAATGATGCGTCCAGGCCGCCCACAGCAGATAGCCGCCGGATGTGTGCAGCACGCCCTTGGGCTTTCCGGTCGAGCCCGATGTATAAAGTATGAACAGCGGGTCTTCCGCATTCATCGCCTTGGCCGGGCAAACGCCGCTCACCTGCGCGGCCTCATCGTGATACCAGCGGTCGCGGCCTTCCTTCATCGTCACCGCGCCGCCGGTGCGCCTGACCACGATCACATCCTTGACGCCAGGGCATTTTTCCAGCGCCTCATCCACATTCTTCTTCAGCGCGACCGCCTTGCCGCCGCGCAGGCCTTCGTCTGCGGTAATCACGATCCTGGAATCGCAATCCTGGATGCGTCCGGCCACGCTGTCGGGTGAAAAGCCGCCGAACACCACGGAATGCACCGCGCCGATGCGGGCGCAGGCCAGCATGGCAAAGGCGGCTTCCGGGATCATCGGCAGGTAGATTGTGACGCGGTCGCCCTTCTTGACGCCGCGCGCCTTCAGCACATTGGCGAAGCGGCAGACTTCCACGTGAAGTTCGGCATAGGTTATGTGCTTGCTCTCGGCCGGATTATCGCCCTCCCAGATGATAGCCGTCTGGCCGCCCCGCTTGGCCAGGTGCCGGTCCACGCAATTGGCCGCCACATTCAGGCCGCCGTCCTCGAACCATTTGATATGTAGATTGTCCGGGTCATAGGACCAGTCGCCGACCTTGGTGAAGGGCCTCATCCAGTCCAGCCGCGCCGCCTCCTTGCGCCAGTAGCCGTCGGGATCGCGCACCGATTCTGCATAGGCCGCTTCATATTGCGCCATGGTCATAAAAGCGCGCTTTTTCCACGCGTCCGGTACCGGAATGACCAGGTCATTCATGACGTTCCCCTTTGTCTGCGCCTGGTCTAGGCTGGCTGCGAATTTGGAGATTACGGCATGTCGCAAAATCGGCAAGCGGCGCCAAAGTCGCGGCCCGCGGCCCCCATGATGAGCGATACCGCCATCACGGCGAAGACCGGCAAGGGCTGGGAGGCCTGGTTTGCCGCGCTGGACAAGGCCGGCGCCGCCAAACTGGATCACAAGGCGATCGCCCTTTTGCTCACCGGCAAGATGGGCCTCGGCGACTGGCACGGCCAAATGGTGTCCGTGAGCTATGAACGGGCGCGTGGCATCCGCGCCGCCAATCAAAAATGCGATGGCGAATTTTCCGTCAGCGTCACTCGGGTGTTTGATGCGCCGCTCTCGCGCCTGTTCATGACCGCGACCAAGGGAGGCTGGTTTCCCAGGGGCAAGTTCGAGGAAACCTCCCGCACCAGGGACAAATATTGGCGCGGCAAGTGGAACGGCGCCGGCCGCCTCTCCATCGGATTTTACGCCAAGGGACAAAAGGCGCAGATCGCCATAGACAGCGGCAAGCTGGCCGATGCCGCCATAGTTGAAAAGGAACGCGCCGCCTGGAAAAAGGCCCTGTTCAAACTCGAGGGCCTGCTCTGATGCAGTTGCAACTCTCCACCTGGCCGGAAGTGGAAACCTATCTGGCCAAGTCCAAGGCGATCCTGATTCCCATCGGCTCGACCGAACAGCATGGCCCCAACGGGCTGCTCGGCACCGATGCGCTGTGCCCGGAAATCATTTCCCGCCGGGCCGGTGACGAGGGCGGCATTCTGGTTGGCCCGACTTTCAATGTCGGCCAGGCGCAGCATCACATGAACTTTTCCGGCACCATCACGCTTCGGCCTTCCACCATGATCGCGGCGATGCTGGACTGGACCCAGAGCCTCGCGCGCCACGGTTTTGAGCGCATCTATTGGCTGAACGGCCATGGCGGCAACATCGCCACCATCACCGCCGCTTTTTCGGAAATTTATCATGGCGTCACCTTTGCCGGCGCCGGCGGCAACCGTCCCCCTTTGCGCTGCCATTTGCGCAACTGGTGGGAATTGCCCGGCGTCACCGATCTTTGCCGCCAATTGTTCCCGGTGGGCGAGGGCAGCCACGCCACCCCCAGCGAAGTTTCGGTCACCTGGTTCGGCTATCCCGATGTGGTGAACCACACCGCCATGAGCCCCAAAATCGCCCCGCATGGCCCGATCCTGGACGCCGCGGATTACCGCCGCCGCTTCCCCGATGGCCGCATCGGTTCCGACCCCAGCCAGGCCAGCATCGCGGCGGGCGAGAAAATCGTCGCCTTGTCGGTCAAGGGCGTAATTTCGGAATTTCGCCAGTTTGCCGCCAGTTAAGCCGATTGCGCGGGGGCGCAGCGGGGCCTAAACTGGGTTTTTCCCAGGGGTGCTCCGCAAAGAGCTGAGATCGCAATTCCGCGAATCCCTTTGAACCTGATCCGG
>CAIOFO010000069.1 GCA_903857685.1 uncultured Alphaproteobacteria bacterium | reverse complement strand
GCTTCAGGATCCACCTTCAGGTGGCGGGCGAGGTTGGCCATCACAAAGAGCAGATCGCCGATCTCTTCTTCGCGATTGGCCTGGTCCAGCCCGGCTTCGACTACCTCTCGGGCTTCCTCGGCGATTTTCTCGACCACCTTTGCGGCGTCATCCCAGTCAAAACCGACGCTAGAGGCTCTGCGCTGCAGTTTCTCGGCCCGCAGCAGGGCGGGAAGGGCCTGCGGCACGTCATCCAGGATCGAGGGCTGGCCTTTTTTCGCCCGTTCCGCGGCCTTCAGGGCCTCCCAGGCCAGCTTCTGCCCGGCAGCGTCTCTGGCGGCCGCTTCGCCGCCAAAGACATGGGGATGGCGGCGGATCATCTTGGCGGTGACCGCTTCCACAACGTCGCCAAAATCGAATAATCCCTGTTCTTCGGCCATGCGCGCGTGAAATACGACCTGGAACAGAAGATCGCCCAGTTCGTCCGGCAAAGCGGCAAAATCCTTATCCTCGATGCTGGCGGCGACTTCATAGGCTTCTTCCACCGTGTAAGGCGCGATGGTGGCGAAGCTCTGCTGCCGGTCCCAGGGACAGCCTCCCGGCCCGCGCAGCCGGCGCATGATCTCGAGCAGGGCTTCGATGTCGCGGGATGCCTGGGGATTCGTCATGGCGTGATTGGAGAGGGCCGGACCGCCGGGGGCAAGGCGGCGTCCAACCATCCGCCACCCCCGCGAAATTTCGTATAAGTAATATTATGTAAAATAACGTTGGCCAGGAAAGCCTGATTCCGGGAAAAACCCGCAGGCCCGCAAAGTCCCTCCATTGCAGGACCGTGTCTGCGATGCTGTGGGCGAATTCCCGTTACTTGGAGGGCGCCATGGCGGCGTTGGCGCTGCCGCTGGGCGCCGCAGGCACGACGGCAGGCAGCGGCGCATACGGATCGTAAGCCACGGTGCCGATGGTCTTGGGCGGGTTGGCGGCGGCATCATAGGTGCTGCCAACCTGGCCATTATAGGGATCCCAGTTCGGGTTGCCGGCGGATTTGGCCAAGATGGCACCATACGGCACCCAGAGCGGGGTGAAGATGATCAGGCTTGCCAGGACCAGTCCGGATTTCATGGAACGTCTCTCCAAAATGCCAGGTTAAATGCCCGGTGATCATGGCATGCCCGCCCCTGCCTTGCCAGTTACAGCTTCCTGGCTGGTTAAGCGGGTTCAGCCCGGCGGCGGCGCGGCGGTATCGGCTTGCCGGGTTAAGACGAAATCCTTGAGCCGGTCCGCTGCCGGCTTGAATTTCGGCTCCAGCTCCAGCGACTTCTTGTAATCCTGATAGGCGGCCTTGAAATCGCCCGTCAGTTGCTCGGCCACGGCGCGGTTGTAATAACCGACAAAGGGATAGGTCGGTCCCAGTTCGATGCCGCGATTGACGTCGGCCATCGCCTCGGGAAACTTCTTGAGGAAGATGAAGGCGCCTGCCCGGTCCACATAGGCATCCGCCAGGTCCGGTTTGATGGATATACCGCGATTGTAATCGTCCATCGCCGCGGGAATCCGGCCCATGGCGACCTCGATCGCGCCGCGATTGACATAGGTGCCGGCGCGGTCGTGCGGGTCGAGCGGCGCATTCTGCAGCGCCGAGTCGCAGGTGGCGACGGATTCCTCGGTGTTGATGCCCGCCTTGGCCATCTGATAGCAGTCCGCGGCAAGCTGGTTGCCAATCACCAGGACGAATGCATTGGCCGGCAGGCCGAGACCCAGCAAGAGAGCGATGATCACGGCGGGCATGGTCAGGACTGGTTTCATCCCGGTCTCCTTTGCGGCGAACGCGTACCACAACAAGTTTACACCGTTTCCGGGAGCTGACAAAGCACCGTAATCCTCAGGCAAAGGCGATGGTCATGCCGTCATAGGCGGGCTCGACGCCCGGCGGCAATTCGCGCACCAGCGTTTCGTAATCCATGTCCACATGCATGTTGGTCAGAATGGCGCGTCTGGGTTTGACCCGCGCGATCCATTCCAGCGTGCGGCTAAGATGGGCATGGCTGGGATGCGGCGTGGGTCGCAGGGCATCGACGATCCAGCAATCCAGGTTCTCCAGCGCCGCGAAGGCCGCCTCGTCCAGCGCATGCACATCGGGCGAATAGGCCAGGCCGCCAATCCGAAAACCCAGCGAGCGGATCGCGCCATGGTGCTGGCCGAAAACCTGCACCTTCAGGCCGCCGCCGGGGCCGGCAATCGCGAAGGGTGCGAAGGGCTCGGCAATGACACGGCTGGTGAGGATGGGCGGGTAGTCGCTGCCGGGCGGCTGCACGAAACAATAATCGAATTTCTTCATGACATCCGCCATGGTGTTTCGGTCGGTCCAGACGTCAATCCTTGTGCCGTTGTTGGCCACCACCAGCACGCGCAGATCGTCCATGCCATGCAACTGGTCGGCATGGGCATGGCTGATCAGTACACCGTCCAGCCTGCCGATGCGGGCTTCGAGAAGCTGCTGGCGCATGTCGGGCGCGGTATCCACCAGCACCCGCGTTTCGCCTTCCGGCATTTTCTGCCGCAGCAGCAGCGAACAGCGGCTGCGCCGGTTCTTGGGATTGGCGGGGTCGCAGACGCCCCAATAACCGGCCTCGCCCTCGCCGCCCAGGCGCGGAACGCCGCCCGAGGAGCCGCAGCCCAGAATGCGCGCTTCAAGCATCGGGCCGCTTCGCCTTGGTGAACAGGCGAAAGAAATTCGCGGTGGTGGCGGCCGCCAGTTCGCCTTGGCTGACGCCTTTGAGCTCCGCCAGCATCCTGGCGGTATGCACCACAAAGGCAGGCTCGTTGGTCTTGCCCCGCAGCGGCATGGGCGCCAGGAATGGCGCATCGGTTTCCACCAGCAGCCGATCCAGCGGCACGCTCTTGATGACGTCGCGCAAAGCCCCCGAATTCTTGAACGTGGCGATGCCGGAAACGGAGATGGAAAGCCCCAGCGCCCGCGCCGCATCGGCCAGTCTTTGCGTGCCGGTGAAACAATGGATCAGGCCGGTGAAAGCGCCCTTGCCCATTTCGTCTTCCAGTATGGCGATGGTGTCGTCGTCGGCGTCGCGGGTATGGACGATCACCGGCAATCCCGTTTGCCGCCCGGCCGCAATGTGAATGCGGAAATTGTCCCTTTGCGCCTCGCGCGGCGAATGCTCGTAGTAATAATCAAGCCCGGTCTCGCCAATTCCGACAACCTTGGCATGGCCGGCTTCTGCCAGCAGCGGCGCCGCGTCCGCAAGCGGTTCCTTCTGCGCTTCATGTGGGTGAACGCCCACGCTGCACCAGACATCGGGGAATTGTTCCGCCACGGCGCGCACGGCGGGAAAAGTCCGCAGTTCGGTGCTGATGCTGACACAGAGCCCGACGCCGGCGGCGCGGGCCCGGTCCATCACGGCGGCGATATCGCCCAGTTCGGCAAAATCCAGATGGCAATGACTGTCAACGAGCATCAGACCGCTCCAACATGGCGGGCAGTGCGTTCGATCTCGCGCGCGGCGGAGAGCAAGGTCTGACGCGGCTCAAGATGCAGCCCCGCGGCGCGGGCAAACCCGTCTTTCAGCCGGGCCAGCGCGATGATCCAGCGGTCCAGATGCGGCGCGCCCTGGTGGGCGCGGGCGCGGATGCGGGTGGACAGGGCTTCGATCAGGAAGTCACCAAGCCTTTCCAGTCCATCCTGGATGCGGAACAGCCGGTCGCCCAGCGCCAGCAATGCCACCAGATCGGGCTGGGACGCATTCTCGATCAGCCGGTCGGCTTCGGCGGCCAATTCGCGGCCCTCGCCGCTGGCCAGCGCCAGCGCCGCGCCGATGGAGCCGGCCGATAACCGCGCCAGCTGGGCCCGTTCGCTTGCGCTCATGTCGGGAAGGTATGATTCGAGGGCGCGCATCAATGCCGGTTCACCCAGCGGGCGCAGCACCAGCCGCTGGCAGCGGGAACGGATGGTCGGCAGCAGGCGGCCGGGGGTATTGGACAGCAGCAGCAGCATGGCGCGGCTGGGCGGTTCTTCCAGCAGTTTCAGCAGCGCGTTGGCGGCATTGTCATTCATGTCGTCGGCGGTATCCACGATGGCGACGCGCCAGCCGCCTGCGCCCGACGTCATGCCGAAGAATCCGGCCAGCTTGCGAATTTCCTCGACACTGAGCACCGTCATCAGCTTGCCGGTTTTCTCGTTGATGCCGCGCTGGAGCACCAGAAGGCCGGGATGCGCCCCTGCCGCCACCTGCAGCGCCGCGGGTTCGCCGGCGGGCACCGACAGGTCCGCCGCGCCGCCATCGCCGGCGCCATGCGCCAGCAGATAACGGGCGATGTGATAGGCGATGGTCGCCTTGCCCACCCCGGGCGGACCCGATATCAGCCAGCCTTGGGGCGGCTTTCCGCTGCGGATGGCACGGGCGGCTTTTGCCAGCGCCGCATCCTGCCCCAACAGCGTCCGGGTTGTGCGCGGATGGGGAAATTCCGGTTCCGCCGCTTTGATTGATCGTTTGGCCATGGCGGAATTATAGCCCGAAACGGCCGGCGACAGCGGTCCAAATCGCCGCCGCGACCGCATCCTCATCCTGGGCCGCGTCCACTACCACGCAGCGCGCCGGATTGCGCCGGGCAATATCGAGGAAGCCCTGGCGCAGCCTTTCATGGAAGTCGCGGTCGAAATTCTCGAAACGCGATTCCGCGGCGCCCCGCTTGCCCGCCCTTGCCAGCCCGGTTTCCACATCCAGGTCCAGCACCAGGGTGAAATCGGGGGTGAAATCGTCCAGCACCACCGCGTCAATGCGCCTGATGGTTTCGCGCGCCAGCCCCCTGCCCGCGCCTTGATAGGCAAAGGTGGAATCGCTGAAGCGGTCGCAGATCACCCATTTGTCCGCCAGCAGTGCCGGACCGATGGTGTGCTTGATGTGATCGGCGCGCGCGGCATAGACCAAAAGCGTTTCGGTCAGCGCGTCCCAGCGGCCGGGCGCGCCATTGACCAGCAGGGCGCGGATTTCCTCCGCGCCGGGCGAGCCGCCCGGTTCGCGGGTGGTGAGCGCAGCAATGCCCTTAGCGGCCAGCCTGGCGGCGAGGCGCCTTACCTGCGTGGACTTGCCCGCCCCCTCGCCGCCTTCAAGGGTAATGAGATGACCGGTCATTTTTTGCCGAACATGGCCATCACGCGCTGGAAGATGCTGGCGCCGGCCAGAGGCTGGGCGGCATAGACCGGCACCGTCAGCGGGGGAAATTCCGGCGCCGTGATGGTGACGGTGCCGATGCGCTGGCCCGCCGCGATCGGCGCGGTCAGGCCGGGATCGGCTTTCACCAGCGTCTTTATCGCATCATGCGAATCCACCTGCATGGTCACCGCCAGCGGTTTCTGCACCATCACCGGCACCGTTGGCGCTGCGCCGCCCAGCACGGCGGCCTGGCCGATCACCTGGTTTGCGGCGAAGACCGGATAGGAGCGGAATTCGCGGAACGCCATCTCCATCACCCGGCTGGCTTCCTCGGCTCGCCTGATGTTGGGAAAATAATCGTTGTGATATTGCGGATAGCGCAGCCCGTTCAGCACCAGGATCAGGCGCTGATTGTCCCGTTTTGCGGAAATGGTGATGCCGTAACCCGCCGCATCGGTGTGCCCGGTCTTCAAGCCATCGGCGCCCGGCAAGGTGGATATCACCAGATCGCGATTGGGCTGGGTGATGTTGTGCCAGGTGAAGCTTTTCTCGCTGAAGTAATGATAATATTGCGGATAGTCGTTGATCAGGTGGCGCGACAGCTTGGCGAGGTCGAGCGCGCTCATCAACTGGCCCGGCGGGTCGGGCAAGCCGTCGGGATTGACGAAATGCGCCTGTGCCAGGCCCAGCTGCCCGGCCCGCTTGTTCATCATGTCGACAAAGCCTTCCACCGAGCCGCCGATGCTTTCGGCGACCACGACGCAGGCGTCATTGCCCGACTGGGTGATGATGCCGCGGATCAGGTCTTCCACCGCGATGCGCGAACCCAGTTCGACGAACATTTTCGAGCCCTGGGTGCTCCAGGCGCGCTGCGAAACCGGCAGCGTGTCGGTCAGCTTCATCCGCCCGTCGGCCAGGCGCTGGAACAGCAATTCCAGCGTCATCAATTTCGACATGGAGGCCGGCGGCATCGCCACGAAGCCGTCCTTCTGCCACAGCACCTGGCCGCTGCCGGCATCCATCACCAGCGCATGCTCGGCGCTGGTATCCATGGCGGCGAAGGCCGGTCCCGTTACCGCGAAAAAGAGGGCGGCAAAGGCAGAAACGGCAAGCAGAACAGAAAAAATGCGGCGCATTGAGGCTCCGTTGATGTTTCCGGCGTTGTCGGCGCCTATTGATCGACCACAATCTGGGCGTCGCCGCTGCCCGTGCCGGTGATCCGCGCCAGAGCGGAATCGGCATCCTGAACCGAAGCAAGCGGACCGGTGCGCACTCTATAGAGGGTCTGGCCGCCGCGTTGAAGCGAAGAGATGTGGACGTCTCCGCCAATGCTCCGCATCAGGCGCTGGGCATTCTCCAGCTTGCTGAAGGCGCCGACCTGGACATAGAGATGGGTAACCCCGGGCACGGGAACCTTGTCCACCTGCCCCGTGGGCTCGGTTGCGGCAACCGGCGGCGGCGGCGCGGGCAAGGGCGCAGGCAGTGTGGCCAGTTTTACCGGCGGCGCCACCACGGCCCCCGGCACGATGCCCAGGGCGGAACTGTCCACCTTGCCGGCCGGTTTGGCCGGCAGCGCATTGGCGATCTCGGGCGGGGTTTCGGGCGGCGGCGGCCCGCCCCCGCCCATATCTGCCCGGCTGACATAGGTGACGCGCACCCGCGCGGTGCCGCTTTGCACCACATCCAGCAGCTCGGCGGCGTGGCGTGACAGATCGATAATGCGGCCACGGGCATAGGGGCCGCGGTCATTGACCCGCACGATGATGGATTTGCCGTTGTCCAGATTGGTGACACGGACATTGACCGGCATCGGCAAGGTGCGATGGGCGGCGGTGAGCGCATTGCCGTCATAGAGTTCGCCATTGGCGGTGTATTTGCCGTAGAAATCCGGCCCGTACCAGGAAGCGATTCCGGTTTCGTCATAGTCGGGCTGTTCGCGCGGGTAATACCAGACATTGTCGATCTGATAGGGATTGCCGACCTTGTAGACACCGGCATTGGCCGGCACCTGGACAGTATGGTCCTCGACCTGCTGCGGCGACCGCGCCCCGGCACAGCCCGCCAGCAGCAGCAGGCCGACAATGACGAGCCCTTTGTGAAAATGCCCCGATAAAAGCATCGCATCCCGAATCATGGCGGCGGAGGGAGCCAAGGGTAAAGGGTGAGTCGCGACCGCGCCAGCGCAAAGCGTCTTCTTGCTGGCAGCGTCAAATCCGCGTCAGGCCGTCTGCCGTGGGATCCATCCCGCCATGAGACCAGGCAGCGCGGTTCTGGTCGAGGATCTTGGCGGCTTCATCGTCATAGAGGAAAGGCAGATAGGCGTATCGCCTGCCGCTGGTCACGACCGACACGGCGTGCAGCAGGGAACAGGAAAAAACCACCGCCCCGCCAACCGGCGGCTTGAATGCCTGCGGCCCGAATTCCGGGAAGCTGACCATGCCGCCTTCATATTCGCTGTTGAGGTTTATGGAGGTGGCGAAGCGGCGATGGGCCGTTCCCGCCGCGGTATTGTCGCGGTGCGCCCGGAAATGCCCCCGCTCCTCGGCGGAATAACGCGATATCACATGCCGTTCGACATGGGTGACGTGGAACTGGAACGCCTTTGCGATTTCCGGCAGCAGCCGGCGCCGCAACATCGCCTTGAAAGTCTCGATCATCGCCGGGTCGGTTATCTGGTGGTCGCGGCGGCGCTTGAAATCGGGATTCAGCACCACGGTGCTGTTCTGCGCGGTCTGGGCGACGACGCCGGTTTCCGGGCGGTCCTGTGATTCGAAATCCGAGATCAGGCGTTGGCAGAGTTCCGGCGGAAAGACGCGCGGCACGATCAGGATCGGCGGGATCAGGGCGGGCTCGGCTGCCGCCAGGGCCGGCAGGGCTTCAATCTCCGGGACGATGCGATCGGCGTCGCCGCCATCGGCGCGCAATTGGATATTCGCCGTCACCCGAAGCCTTGGGTCCAGCACGATCAGGCGCGGGTGAAACTGGATGCTCGTGGTGCCGGGCGGGGCCTTGGACGGGATCACGCCATAGCGCCGCGCCACCTTGCCATCGCAGTCCAGCACGGTCTGGAAGCCGGGGGAATCCTGAAGACGCCCCGAGTCCTTCTGGTCGAAGGTGACGGCGATGAAGCGAATTTTCTCGCCGTCGAATATCCCCTTGCGTGACCCGATAATGTCGAGCACCGACTTTCCCACCCCCAGCGACGAGGTCGGGAAGAAAGCCAGGACGACAAATCCGCCGCCCAGATTGCTGACATTGAAATGGCCATCCAGGCTGCGCTGCGAGAAATGCGGCGCCGGATCGCCCGTTTCCAGGGCGACATATTCAATACCGGGCGGCAGCGTGTCGGTGGTCATGGTCTTTGTGCAAGCCGGTCAAATATCGTGCTGCGAGGCCAGTATCGCGCCGGGAACGGTGCCAAGACAAGGCGGGGCATTGCGCGACCCCGGGGCCTTGGGTATTCCCTGCCTACGGACAGGTGGCCGAGTGGTTTAAGGCAGCGGTCTTGAAAACCGCCGTGGGTGAAAGCTCACCGTGAGTTCGAATCTCACCCTGTCCGCCACTGCTTTTGATGTTCGCCAACACCGTTCTTCTCGGCGTATAACTCCGCAATGTTCGCCATTCTCACCTCCGCTTTCATCACCATGCTGGTGGTGGTTGACCCCATCGGGTTGGGGCCGATTTTCATCGGCCTCACCCAGGGCATTGACGCGCCGACCCGGCGCAAGATCGGCCTGCAGGCCAGCATCATCGCCTTCGGCGTGCTGGCCGGCAGCGCCCTGATCGGGGACTGGCTGCTGCGGGGCCTGGGCATCAGCCTGGCGGCCTTCCGCATCGCCGGCGGTTTGCTGTTGTTCGCCATCGCCTTTGAAATGGTGTTCGGGCGCCGCATCGAGCGCAAGGTCACCCTGGCCGGCGGTGCCAATGATGCGCTGAGCATTGCCGCCTTCCCGCTTGGCATTCCGCTGATGGCGGGGCCCGGCGCAATCACCGCCATGGTGCTGCTGGCGGGTCAGATGAACGGCAACATGCTGGGCGTGGCGCTGCTGATCGGCATCATGGGCATCATGATGGCGTCATCCTTCGCGGTCTTCCTGGCGGCGGAACGGCTGGAGCGCCTGCTGGGCGTTCAGGGGGAAATGGTGCTGGGACGTTTACTCGGCGTGCTGCTGGCGGCGCTGGCGGTGCAATATGTCGCCGACGGTATCTTGGCGCTCAGCCACCACTGATCATTTCAATTCACTGACCCTGACCATGCCGGGCCTGGGAAGCGGCGTGGCCATAGCCACCGCGCTGTTGCTGCCGGGCGTTTCGTATTTCCGGTATTCCGGCATCTGGTCGAGACGGACGAAATTATAGCCTTCCTCGATCAGTGCCGGCACCACCGCTTCGACCAGCGCCGCCGAATTGACCTGGATGCAATGCATCAGCACCACGCCGCCATCCTTGCGGCGGATTTCGCGCAAATAGCCCTTGGCGCAGGTCTGGGCCGACCAGTTGAGATGCCAGCAATCCCAGTCGGCCGCGCTCATCACATAACGGTCGGGCGAAATGCTGATATCGCCGCCGATATCCCAATAGATCGGGCCGACATAATCGCGCAGGCGCGGATCGCGGTTGAGAATCTCGGCATGGGCGGATTTCCACGAGCCATAGGGCGCGCGGAAGAACAGCTTGTCGCCCGGCTTCATCAGCGGCGCGATCTGATCGTCCACATCGCGCAGTTGATGCAGCAGCTTGTCGGGGTCGGCGTCATAGGAGGAATTCAGCAGAAGATGATCGGCGCTGTGATTGGCCAGCAGATGCCCCTCGGCGGCGATCCGCGCCAGCGTGGCGGGATGGGTGTGCGCCATGTGGCCGACGATGAAGAAGGTCGCCTTGACGTGCAGCTTTTTGAGCGCGTCCAGCACTTCATCGGTGTGGGCGTTGGGGCCGTCGTCAAAAGTCAGGGCGATGGTGTGGGCATGGGTAATGCCGGAATGAAAGATCGTGCGCTGCTGGAGAAGCGCCAGCTGCCCGTCCGCACTCTTGCTGCCGCCCGCCGCGACGGGTGCCGTCAAGGTGAGCAGCATGCCCACAATAAATGCGATTTTCCTCATGCCAGCCCGCTGATTACGTCCGGCGCCAATTTACCAAGCAAAGCGCGCGCGGCAAGTCGCCCGGTGGCCAAGGCGTGCGGATAAGCCTACATTTTTGATGAAATTCGGGCGGCAGGGGTACGGAATGGAACTGTCACGGCGCGGGCTTATGGTAAACGGCGCGGCCGCCCTGGCGCTGGCGCCGCTGGCGGCCCAGGGGACTTCACAGGCCGCCACCCCGCTCTCGTCCGCCGCCCTGCATCGCAAACTGATCTGCCTGGACACCCATCTCGACACGCCGATGAGTTTCGCGCGCACCGGCTGGGACATGATGAAGCGGCATGGCGGCGACATCGATGCCACCCAGGTGGATTATCCGCGCATGGTCGAGGGCGGTCTGGATGGCGGCTTCTTCGCCATCTACACGCCCCAGGCGCCGCTGACCGAGGCGGGACTGCTGGCGATGCGGGATGCGGCCTTCCTGCGCGCCGCCGAAATCCGCGAACTGGTTGCCGCGCATCCGGAAAAGTTCGAACTGGCATTTGTTCCCGAGGATGCGGCGCGCATTGCCGCCAAGGGCAAGCGCATTGTGTACCAGAGCATCGAGAACAGCTCGATCCTGGGAAATGATGTTTCGCTGCTGCGCGTGTTTTATCGCCTGGGCGTGCGCATGGCGGGCCCGGTGCATTTCCTCAACAACCAGCTGGCCGACAGCGCCACCGACACGAAAAAATGGGGCGGCTTGTCGCCGATGGGCAAGGATTTCGTGGCGCTGGCCAACGACCTTGGCATCGTGCTCGATGCCAGCCACGCCTCCGACGATGTCTTCGATCAGATGAGCGACCTGTCGCGCAGCGCCATCATCTGTTCGCATTCCGGCTGCCGCGCCGTGCACGACCATCCGCGCAACCTGGACGATGCCCGCATCAAGCGGCTGGCGGCGGCGGGCAGTACCATCCAGATCAATTCCTACAACGAATATCTGGTGACGATCCTGCCCAATCCGGAGCGCGACAAGGCCGTGGGGGCAGTGCGCAGCGAGTTGAGGGTCAAGCCCGGCGCCAGCGCCGCCGATGTGGCAAAGGCGGCGCGGGCGCAGGTGGCGGCGATCAAGGCGCTGGACAAGCAATATCCCATTCCGCGCGCCACCTTCGAAACCTACATGCAGCATGTGATGCATGCCCTCGATCTGGTGGGACCGGATCATGTCGGCATCGGTGCCGATTGGGACGGTGGCGGCGGCGTCATCGGCATGGAGGATGTGACCTCGTTGCCCAAGATCACCGACCGCCTGGTCAAGGCAGGCTATACCGAAGCCCAGCTCAGCAATTTCTGGGGCGGTAATGCCCTGCGGGTGCTGGGCATGGCGCAGGCGGCGCGCAAGGTTTGAACGTCAGATGCCCACTTCTCAGATATCGGCGTAGCAGCGCACTTCTTCGCTGGCGCCTGGCGTGGTGACCGCGCCGTCGCGGGCCGGCCCGACATTTTTGGCATAGCGCGCCAGTGCCCCGGTCTTGAAGGCCGGCGCCTTCATCACAAAGGTCTTCTTGCGTTCGGCCAGTTCGGCCTCTGACAAATCCACCGACAAGGTGCCGGCATCGGCGTCAATGGTGATGATGTCGCCATCCTTGAGCAGTCCGATGGGACCGGCGTCCGCCGCTTCCGGCCCGACATGGCCGACGCAAAGCCCGCGCGTGCCGCCGGAGAAACGCCCGTCGGTGATCAGGGCGATATTCTCAACCCCCTGCCCATACAGGGCCGCCGTGGTGGAAAGCATCTCGCGCATGCCGGGGCCCCCCTTGGGGCCTTCCCAGCGGATCACCAGCACATCACCCTCCTGGTAACGGCGGGCCTGGACGAAATCGAAGCAATCCTCCTCGCAATCGAACACCCGGGCCGGGCCCTTGTGCTTGATGTGCTTGAGGCCGGCGATCTTCACGATGGCGCCTTCGGGGGCGAGATTGCCCCTCAGGCCGACCACGCCGCCGGTGGGCGCCAGGGCCTTGTCCACCGAAACAATGACTTTCTGATCGGGGTTGAATTTTAAGTCCTTGAGATTCTCCGCAACGGTCTTGCCTGTCACGGTCATGCACTCGCCATGCAGCAGTCCGGCATCCAGCAAAGCGCGCATCAGCATCGGCATGCCGCCGGCTTCCCACATGTCCTTGGCGACATATTTGCCGCCCGGCTTCATCGAGGCGATGTAGGGCGTCTTCTTGAAGATCTCGGCCACATCGAACAGGTCGAACTTGATGCCGGCCTCATTGGCCATGGCGGGCAGATGCAGCGCCGCATTGGTCGAGCCGCCGGTGGCGGCCACCACCATGGCGGCGTTCTCGAACGACTTGCGGGTGCAGATATCGCGCGGGCGCAGATTTTTCTCCACCAGCTTCATCACCACCTGCCCGGCCTTGAGGGCAAAGTCGTCACGTTCCAGGATCACGGCCGGCGGGCCGCTGCTGTAAGGCAGCGCCAGCCCGATGGCTTCGGCGACACAGGCCATGGTGTTGGCGGTGAACTGGCCGCCGCAGGCGCCCGCGCCGGGACAGGCGACTTTTTCCAGCAGGCAGAGTTCGCTTTCCGGCATCTTGCCCGCCGAATGCTGGCCGACGCCCTCGAACACATCCACCACGGTGACGTCGCGGTTGTGGAAGCGGCCCGGCATGATCGAGCCGCCATAGAGAAACACCGACGGCACATTCAGGCGCAGCATCGCCATCATCATGCCCGGCAAGGACTTGTCACAGCCCGCCAGCCCCACCAGCGCGTCATAGCTGTGACCGCGCATGGTCAATTCAACGGAATCGGCAATTACTTCGCGCGACACCAGCGACGACTTCATGCCCTCATGGCCCATGGCGATTCCGTCGGTGACGGTGATGGTGCAGAATTCACGCGGCGTGCCGCCGCCGTCCTTGACGCCCTGCTTGGCCGACTGGGCCTGGCGCATCAGCGCGATGTTGCAGGGCGCGGCCTCGTTCCAGCAACTGGCGACGCCGACCAGCGGCTGGTGGATTTCCGTCTCGGTCAGGCCCATCGCATACAAATAAGAGCGGTGCGGGGCGCGGCTTGGCCCTTCGGTGACATGGCGGCTGGGCAGGCGGGACTTGTCGAATTTTGGCATGGGATATCCGCGAAAAGGCGGCGGACTATGGCCTTGGCCCCTGCCCCGGTTCAAGCGGGGATTTGAGAATAGCAGGGCTGCAGACAGCAAAAGACCCGGAGATTTGCGCTCCGGGTCTTCTTCCGCGGTTATCTAGCGGTAGTAATAATGCCGGTGGCCATAGCTGTCGACATAAGACACGCGATGGCGGACATGATGGTTGCAATCCTGGTCGCGGGATATGGCGTTGCCCGCCACGCCGCCGATCACCGCGCCGCCCAGACCGCCAAGAACACTGTGGGTGGCCAGGCCGCCGATCAACCCGCCGCCGACCGCGCCGACCGCAGTACCGGTGTCATGCGAATGGCCGCTGCACGAATCGGCGGTGGCGGAAACCGTACCCGCGCCCAGCGCCAGCAGCGCCGCTGCCGCACTCTTGCCAATATGTTTCATCTCTTCCTCCTAACCGGGTGGACATTAGAATTGAGATGAAAACGAACCTGCCGGGAATTTGGTTCCTAGGCGGGTTCCAGCGCCGGATAATCGGTGTAGCCGGATGCCCCCCCGGCATAGAAGGTTTTCCCATCCCCTTCATTGAGCGGCGCGTGGGTCGCGAAACGATGCGGCAGGTCGGGATTGGCGATGAACAATTTTCCGAAAGCCACGGCATCGGCCTTGCCCTCGGCCAGGGCGCGCTGGGCGCTTTCCCGGGTAAAGCCTTCATTGGCGATATAGACGCCGCCGAATGCATCCTTGATCGCCGGCCCGATGGAGTCCGGCTTCTGCGCTTCGCGGGCGCAGAGAAAGGCAAGTCCGCGCTTGCCGAGTTCGCGCCCGACATAGGTGAAGGTCGCCAGCGCGTCGCTATCGCCCATGTCGTGGCTGTCCATGCGCGGCGCCAGATGCATTCCGACTCTGTTTGCACCCCAGACGTCCGCCACGCTGTCCGCCACTTCCAGCATCAGCCGGGCGCGGTTTTCGCGGCTGCCGCCATAGGCGTCGCTGCGGTGATTGGTGCTGTCCTGCAGGAACTGGTCGAGCAGATAGCCGTTGGCGCCGTGAATCTCCACGCCATCGAAGCCGGCGGCCTTGGCGTTCTCGGCGCCCTTTTTGAATGCGGCGATCAGGCCGGGAATTTCCTCCGTCGCCAGCGCGCGTGGCGTGACATATTCCCGTTCCGGCCGCACCAGCGAGACAGTGCCCTTGGGCCGGATGGCGCTGGGCGCGACCGGCGTGGCACCGTCCAGGAATATGGGATCGGAGATGCGCCCGACATGCCAGAGCTGCAGCAACATGCGCCCGCCCGCGCCATGCACCGCGGCCGTGACCTTTTTCCAGCCTTCGGTTTGTTCGTCCGACCAGATGCCGGGAGTTCCGGCATACCCCACGCCCATGGGCGTGACGCTGGTGGCCTCGCTGATGATCAGGCCGGCGCCGGCGCGCTGGCGGTAATATTCCACCGCCAGGGCGGACGGCACGCGGGTTTCGGGTTGGGCGCGGCTGCGGGTGAGCGGCGCCATGATGATGCGATTGGGAAGCGTTAGCGCCCCCAACTTCAGGGGATCGAACAAGGTGGGCATGGCAACTCCAATAGCGGTTCAGACAAACCTAGGTACGCCCCTGCCCTCCCGCAACCGCGCGCGAGCAAGTTTATTCGGCCGGGCTGGCTAAATGCCGGCTGGGCTAATTTGAAAGTCTGGCGATCGCGTCGGTCAGCCGCGCCGCCAGCGCCGCCGCCTCGGCGCGCTTTTCACGCTGCTCGGACAGCACGTCTTCCGGCGCCTTGGAGACGAACTGCTCGTTCGACAGCTTGGCGTCGAAGCGGCTGATTTCGTCCTGGGCTTTCTTGAGGTCCTTCTCCAGCCGCGCCCGCTCCTTGGCGAAATCGATCACATCGCCCAGCGGCAGCCCCACCACCGCTTCTTCCAGCACGAACTGGGCCGATCCCTTGGGCAGGACGTCGGATATTCCGGCCGCGGTGAGCCGCGCCAGAGAAAAGATCACATCCATGTTGCGCTCCAGCCGTCCTTGCGTCGCGTCATTGGCGCCGGTCAGGATCATGGGGATTTTCGCCCCCGCCGGAACATTCATTTCGGCGCGCACCGAGCGGATGCCCTTGATGAGTTCGATCACCCAGTTCATTTCGGCGGTGGCCGATTCCGCCGCGCCGCTTTGCCTGGCGGACGGCCAGGCGGCCAGGATCAGCAATGTGCCGCGTGGCGCCTCGCTGGTGCGTGCCCAGAGCTCTTCGGTGATGAAGGGCATAAAGGGATGCAGCAGTTTCAATATCTGGTCGCGCGCCCAGGCGGTGGTGGCGCGGGTCTCGGCCTTGGCCGCATCGCCGCCACTCTGGAAGATCGGCTTGGTGATCTCGACATACCAGTCGCAGAAAATGTCGTAGACAAAGTGATAAGCGGTGCCGGCCGCATCATTGAAGCGCAACGCCTCAAGCGCGGTGGTGACATCGCCGACGGCCTTGGCGGTTTCGCTGACGATCCAGCGATTGACGGTCTCAAGCACGCTCGCCGGTTCAAAATCCGGCACGCTGACGCAGCCATTCATCTCGCAGAAGCGCGATGTGTTCCACAGCTTGGTGGCGAAGTTGCGCCCGGACTCAACCCGCGTCGGTCCGATGCGCATATCGCGGTTCTGCCCCGCCGCGCCCGCCAGGGTGAAGCGCAAGGCGTCAGCGCCGAATTCGTCAATCAAAGTCAGCGGGTCCACCACATTGCCCTTTGTCTTGGACATTTTGGCGCCCTGCTCGTCCAGCACCCGGTTGTGGATCAAGACGGTTTGGAACGGCACTTCGCCCATGACATGAATGCCCATCATCATCATGCGGGCGACCCAGAAGAAGATGATGTCGAAGGCCGTTACCAGCACGGCGGTGGGATAGAATTTCGCCAGTTCCGGCGTCTTGTCCGGCCAGCCCAAGGTCGAGAACGGCCATAGCGCGGAGGAGAACCAAGTATCCAGCACATCGGGATCGCGCCAAATGGCAACTTTGCCTGTTTGCAGATCTAGTAACGCATCGCGATCATTTTCTTTGACAACAATCTCTTGGTCGGGAAATTTCTTTTGGATTTCCTCTTTCGCCTCTTCTTCAGTCAGCGCGACAACGTGAGAATAACGACTTAGGTCACGAGGACGATTGAAGGCTTCAGCGTTGATCGATGTGAGATCAATCACTGCCTTATCGCGATCCTGCTCAAAATAATACCAGATCGGAATCTGATGCCCCCACCAGAGCTGGCGCGAAATGCACCAGGGCCGGATATTCTTCATCCAGCCGAAATAGACTCCGGCCCAATTGTCGGGGACGAATTTTGTCTCGCCTTTTTCCACCGCCGCGATGGCCTTGTCGGCCAGCGGCTGGACATTCAGGTACCATTGCTCGGTGAGGAACGGCTCCAGCACCACGGTCTTGGTCTTTTCATCATGCGGCACGGCATGGGTGATGGTCTCGACCTTGTCCAGCAGACCGGCGCTTTCCAGGTCGGCGACGATCTTGAGCCGCGCGATATGGGTCTTGAGGCCGCGATAGGGCACCGGCACCTCGTCATTGAGGGTGCCGTCCTTGTTGAGAATATTGATCAGCGGCAGATTGTGGCGCTTGCCGACCTCGAAATCGTTGAAGTCATGGCCGGGGGTGATCTTGACGGCCCCGGTGCCTTTTTCCGGATCGGAATATTCGTCGGCAATGATCGGGATCAGCCGCCCGGTCAGCGGCAGCACCGCATGCCTGCCCACCAGCGCGGTGTAGCGCGCGTCCACCGGATGCACGGCCACGGCGGTATCGCCCAGCAGGGTTTCGGGCCGCGTCGTCGCCACGGTGATGAAGGCGCCGGGCTGGTCTTCCACCGGATAGCGGATGTACCAGAGATGACCCTTCATCTCGATGCTCTCGACTTCCAGGTCGCTTACCGCCGTCTGCAGCTTGGGGTCCCAGTTCACCAGCCGCTTGTCCTTATAAATGAGCCCTTCGCGGTGAAGCTGGACAAAGACCTTGGTGACGGCGCGGGACAGCCCCTCGTCCATGGTGAAACGTTCGCGGCTCCAGTCGGCGCTGGCGCCCAGGCGGCGCTGCTGCTCGACAATGGCGCCGCCGGATTCGGCTTTCCATTTCCACACTTCTTCCAGGAATTTCTCGCGCCCCAGCCCGGTGCGGCTCATCTGCTTCTCGGCAAGCTGGCGCTCGACAATCATCTGGGTGGCGATGCCGGCATGGTCGGTGCCGGGTTGCCAGAGCACGTCCTTGCCGCGCATGCGCTCGAAGCGCGCGAGAATATCCTGCAGCGTATTGTTGAGGGCGTGGCCGATATGCAGCCGCCCCGTCACATTGGGCGGCGGGATGACAATGCAGAAAGGCTCGGCATCGGGACGGCCGGGCTTGAAGGCGCCGGACTGCTCCCACTGGGCATAGATGCGCCCTTCCACGTCCCCAGGATTGAAAGTCTTGTCGAGCATAAGAAAAAACCGGCAAAGTCCGAGAGGGCTTGCCGGTTTTTTGGGGTCCGGGTCAAGCCCGTCCCAATGGGATCAGGCGGAATTCAGCGCTTCGAGCCGCGCGCCTTTATAACGCGTTCCACCTCGGCACGGACGGCGCCTTCCAGCAGGGCGGGAAAATGTTCGTCCATCCATTCGCGGATCAGCGGCTTCATGCGGTCGATCACGGCGGCGGAATTGTCGGTGATATATTTCTGCAGCACCGGATCGAAGCTTTCGCGCACGGCGCGCTCGAACACGTTTTCGACGCTGGAGCCGTCCAGCGGGATCAGGGGCGCCTGGGGCGGGCTTGGGGCGGGCGCGGGTTCTTCCGCCGGAATGGCGGCGAAGGCATTGTCCATCGCCTGGCGGGTATGGTCGGAGAAAATATCGTTGCTGGCGGGGGCGACATAGGGCGCGGGCGCCGGCGCGTCATTCTGGAAAACGATATCGTCGGGTTCCGGCGTGAACATCGGCGCCGGCTGCATCGGCGCGGGCTGAACCGGTGCCGGCTGATAGACCGGGGCTTCCATCACTTCCTGAGTCAGTTCCAGGACATCGGGCTGGGACTGGAAAGGCGCGGGTGCGCCTGGCTGCGCCACAGGGGCGTCAGCCGGGGCATCCTCGGAGATGATCTTGCGGATGGAGGCGAGAATCTCCTCCATCGTCGGTTCATGCTGGGGACTGGACATGGAAGACTCCCGGGCGCCGTGAAAACCCTAGGACAATGGCCTTCGGAACGCAAAGATTAGGTTAACGCCGCCTGTACGGGGCCCGGTTCAATGCCCCTTTGCACGCGCTTTGAAGCGTTTAGCCAGACGTCTTCACCTAGAAGACAAAGCCTTGGCTTTTGCGGAAACCCGCCAGCAGCGGCACCGTGGCGTCAAAGCCGGGACGGCTGCCGATCTGGCCATGTTCGCGGACGAACAGGGTGGCGCGGCCCTGGGCTCCCGTCTGCAGGAACACCACCAGCCTGCCGCCCTCGTCCAGTTGGCTCAGGAGCGTGTCGGGCCGGGCTTCGATCGCGCCATTGACCATGATCAAGTCATAAGGACCGCCCATCTTGAAGCCCTCGATCAGGGATCCCTGGGTTACCTCGATATTTTCTGCCAGGGACAGTGCCTCGCTGGCGATGCGGACAAGATCGGCATCCTGCTCCAGCGCGATCACCGATTTTGCCAGCCGCCCCAGCACCGCGGAGGAGTAGCCGGTGCCGCAAGCCACATCGAGCACACGGTCCTCGGCCGTCACTTCGGCAAGCTGCAACGCCTTGGCGAGAGAACGGGGATCGAGCAGAAAACGGCCCGGCGCCACCTCGACCGGCACATCGGCATAGGCCAGGGCGCGCTTGTTATTGGGTACAAAACGCTCTCGCGCCACCGCCGCCATGGCGGCATGGATGCGAGGATCGGTGACATCGGCGCTGCGGATTTGCGCTTCTATCATGTTGGTGCGGGCGGCGAGCATGGTTTCCAGCATGGAATCGGTTATAGGCGGCCCACAGGGACTAAACAACGCGGCTTTTTCGGCGGACCAATCCCTGTTATAGGCCCTGCCCGCCTTATTCGAGACTAGCCTTGAGGCCACGTGGCGGAGTGGTGACGCAGCGGATTGCAAATCCGTGCACCCCGGTTCGATTCCGGGCGTGGCCTCCATCCCTTTGTCGGGAAAAGTTCCAGCATAATTAAGCGTTTATTAACCGTGGGGGCGCATCATCCCCTCGTCTTCCTTGAAGACACCCCACCATTACCCAACGCCTTGGGGCCGGGCTCAAACCCGGCCTCATTTTTTTGCCTTTCCGGTCGTCAAACACCGCGGGAAGCCTCGGAAATTAGGGGAAAATTTCTTCTGGTCATGCCAAACCAGACGCGCTAGACACCGCGTCCTGTTCCTCGGTAGCTCAGTGGTAGAGCAATCGGCTGTTAACCGGTTGGTCGGCGGTTCGAGCCCGTCCCGGGGAGCCATTCTTTCACTGACTTAGCATAAAATGCCCCGGCCGCGTGCCGGGGTTTTTAGTTTGGGGCAACACTGGGGGCAACAATGCGTGCCTTTGGCCGAAGTGATTTGCTACCCCAAACCTGCCTCGATCCTGCACCCAACTCCTGGACTCATCCCTACCCCGGAAGGATCAACCACGCTTGTCGGCCTGCGTCCCTAAATGGGCGGGATTGTCGGTTGGAATTGCCGGGATCAGTATCCCCACAGACTTACTCGCGAGGAGCGGTAAATGACCATTTCGCAACAGGCAATTCTCGCCATGGCCAAGAAAGTCATCAAGCTTACCGAGAAGGAGCTTAAGGATGGAAAACATCAAGGCAATGAGGCTCAGGTGAAGGAGATACTGGAGGCAGCAAAGAAGATCACCGAGGAAAGACGCTAGGCAGCACCGTCCTGCCGCGAAAACTGGTGCTACCCTATCACCAAGCTTGCGCGGTTTGAGAGAAGCCAAGTACTCATTTTGCCAGCCGTCTTCTCCAGATTGCCCTTTTCCAGACAGCATTCCCAAACTGTGGCTACTCGCAATCCCATCGCACGCAACTCCGCAATCTTGATAGCATCACGCTTTACAGTCCCAGAGAATTTTTCTCGCCAGAAGGCACGATTTGAAGTGGGAGTTGTCGCCAGGCGGCATCCGTTATGGCGGTGCCAAAAACAGCCATTTACAAACACAACTGCTCTATACCTTGGAAACACGATATCCGGTCGCCCCGGCAGACTGCCCACATGTAAGCGGTATCGAAACCCCAGCCGGTGAAGGGCCTTCCTGATGATTAATTCGGGCTTCGTGTCACGCCCCCTAATGCGCGACATCATCCTTGACCGGGTAGCCTTATCTACGGTGTCAGCCAACGTTAGCTCCTGGCAATTCGTGCCGGATCATATATTGATGGGGCGAAGCCGTGCCAGCACATCAAGAAATACTCATTGACCACGAAGACGCAAAAGTCCTTCGCAGTAGTCGACCTCTTTGCGGGGGCCGGAGGTCTTGCCGAAGGCTTCTCGAGCGCGTGCTCGGCAGATGGGAGAAAGCCATATTCCATAGAGCTTTCAATTG
>CAIOFO010000068.1 GCA_903857685.1 uncultured Alphaproteobacteria bacterium | reverse complement strand
GCCGCGCCCGGCGGGCGCGCCGGCGCCCAGGCCGGTCGATCCCGCCAGCCTGCCGGTGGTGACCTACAAGTACGACCCGGCGACGGAGGGAAAACCCGCCGTCACCGTTCACATGAATGGCGAGACGGTGGATTTCATTCCCATGATGCCCTCGCACATGGGCGGCGACACGGTGATCAAGTTTGAAAAAGCCAATGTGATCTATATCCAGGATTTCTACCGCAACTTCGGCTATCCCTTCGCCGACCAGGCCAATGGCGGCTCGATCAAGGGCATGCTGGCGGCGGTGGACCTTCTGGAAAAGCTCGCCGACGACAACACCGTGCTGGTGCCGGGCCATGGCACGCTGGTGCACAGGAAGGACTTGCTGTCCTACCGCGCCATGCTGGTGGATCTGATCGCCAAGGTGGGCAAGCTGCGCAGCTCCGGCAAGTCGCTGAAGGAGGTCGAGGCGATGAACATCACCGGGCCCTATGACGCCAGCACGCTGGGCGACACACAGGACAGCAAGGACCGCTTTGTCAGCGAACTCTATATCGAGGCCAATCCGCTGCCGCCGATCGTGGATGGAAGGCGCACCATCCCGCGGCCGGACCAGTGAGAGTGGTCCGCACACGGAACGTCCCCTTGACATTAACCATTTAAAGTTGTTCTTAATACTTTATTAACCATGTCCTTTGGCCGACGACGCCGGAAAACCGGCAGGCACAAGGGCCGCGGCGGGTCATTGGGGTGCCGACAGGAAGCAGAATTTCATTCGAAAGGATGCAGTTATGCCTTCCACCGAACCGACCAGCGGTCTTGCTTCCCGCCAAGACCCATTTGCCGACACACAGATCAAATCCAGGCTGAGCGCGCTCAGCATCGAGCATGACGACCTGGATGCCGTCATCAATGCGCTGCTGGAAAAAGGCGCCTGCGACGACCTGCTGCTCACGCGCCTGAAAAAGCGCAAGCTGCACCTCAAGGACGAGATCAGCCATGCGATCGCGTCCCTGACGTCCGGCACGCAGGCGTGCCAGCCGGTGGCGCAGGCTTCCTGACGCGCCGCGCCTATTGAGACGGGCCCAGATTCTCGCCCGGCAAGGGCGGGCGCTTGGGGAAGGGCGTGACAATATCCACCGGCTTGTCGCCCGGCCGCGGCAATGCGAAGGCCACCAGGGTCTGGTGGAAGGCGAAATTCTCATTGACCGAGCGGCGCCGGGCATTGCCGGGTCCGCCCGCCGCGATCACGACATATTGGCGGCCATCCTTGCCGACATAGGTCATGGGCTGGGCGTTGGACGAGGCGCTCATCGCAGTCTGGTAGAGCACCTTGCCGGTCTTGGCGTCGAAGACATGGAACTTGTCGTCGGCGGCGGCGCCGATGAAGACCAGGCCGCCGCCCGTGGCCAGCGACGGGCCGATATTGCTGGCGCCGTATTTCTTGGCGCCCGGACCGTATTCGTCGGACAAATCGCCCAGCGGCACGCGCCAGACCACCTTGCCGGTGGCCAGGTTGATCGCCACCATCTCGCCCTGGCGGCCGCCGGCGCAGGGCCGGCCCTTGGTGTCGGAGAAGCGCACATAGCCGCTGGAGAAGCGCCAGCCGTTATTGCCCTTCACCGTGCCGCGCGCGGTGTCGGCGCCGTGCGTCAGCTGCACCATGGTCGGCATGTTGGTGACATTGGTGAAGGCATAGCCCATGGCCGGGTTGACTGAGACGCCGCCCCAGTCAATGCCGCCAATGGCGCCGGGCACCATCGCCGTCCAGCCCTCGGGGGCGGGCGGCGTGTAAGGCCCTTCATTGTGCAGCTTGTTCTGGTCCCAGACCTCCTTGCAGTCGGCATTGGCCTGGGGCGAGAGCTGGCTGAGATGATCGCGGTCAATGCTCATCTGCGCCAGCGACAAGCCGTCGGGGAAGGGCTGGGTGGGTTCGGTTTTCTCGCCCGGCACCTTGCTCTGGGGCACGGGAAGTTCCTTGTACGGATAAATCGGCTTGCCGGTGCGGGCGTCCAGAATCCAGACCTGGCCCTGCTTGGTGGTCTGGATGACCATCGGCACGGTCTTGCCGCCCTTCTTGACATCGACAGCCACCGGCGCGGCCATCGTGTCCATGTCCCAGACGTCGTGATAATTGTTCTGGAAGGCCCATTTGATCTTGCCGGTCTCGGCGTCGAGGGCGACGGTGGCATCGGCCCACTGGTTCTTGCCGGGGCGCCAGACGCCGACCAGGTCGGGACTGCCGGAATCCGTCGGCACGTAAACCGTGCCGGTCTTTTCATCCAGCGTCAGCAATCCCCAGGAGCCGCTGCCCAGCACGCTGTCGGGATCGGCCCAGCCGTCGCCGCCGGGATCCTTGGGCGCGGGCACAAGGCGCGTGGTCCAGACCAGCTTGCCGGTGCGCAGATCATAGGCGCGCGGATCGGCGGGGCGGCCCGGCGGCGGCAGGAAGCCCGATGCGCTGGCGAAGATGGCGAGGTTCTTGTAGATCACCGGCGGCGATTTTTCCG
>CAIOFO010000067.1 GCA_903857685.1 uncultured Alphaproteobacteria bacterium | reverse complement strand
CCGACGACCTGATGCGCTATTTGGGATCGCCGCGTTCCACCTGTTACCGCTATCTAAAAGCACTGCATAACGCCGGTCTTCTGGCCCGAGTTGCCAATGGTTCGTACATGCTGGGGTCGCGGATTCTGGAATTGGATCGGACGACACGCCTGTGCGATCCCATTTACGTGGTCGGCACATCAATCATTCAACGGTTGACGGAACAGACCGGCTACAGTTCCCTGCTGTGCATTCTGTTCAGCGACTCGGTCATGTGCGTGCAGCAAGCGCTTGGCCCCGATGCACCGCCCCAGTTATTCAGCCGAGGGCAGCGACGCCCACTCATTGAGGGCGCGTCGGCCAAGATCATTCTTGCCCATTTGCCCATGCATCAGTTACGCGGCCTGTACGCCGAGCACCGCAAGAGCATTGCCGCTACCGGCCTGGGGAGCGACTGGAGCCGCTTCAAGAAGGCGCTTAAACAGATCCGATCCGATGGCTATTGCAGAACGGTGGGCGAATACAACCCGGGCGTCATTTCCATCGCCGTACCCTTGTTCAATCGGGCCGGAGAAGTGCTGGGAAGCCTGGCCATGGTGGCATCCATCGATCACTCGGATGTGAACGAGTTTCGCACCTTGACACCGACGGTGATTCAAGCCGGTCTTGAGATTT
The DNA here is from genome assembly GCA_903857685.1 of uncultured Alphaproteobacteria bacterium. Taxonomy (GTDB): domain Bacteria; phylum Pseudomonadota; class Alphaproteobacteria; order Micropepsales; family Micropepsaceae; genus Rhizomicrobium. The sequence continues at coordinate 1,163 of CAIOFO010000067.1, read as the reverse complement.
CACAGCGCATTGGCGCCACCGAAAATCTGGTCGATCTGCCTGCCCGCGCCATCGGCTAAGCGCGAGGCGAGCGCACTGCCACTTAAACTTTGGGCTGCGCCGCTGCCCGGCGCATAGCGTAGCGCGCGGTAACTTGAATGGAAGACATCACGGGCTTGCCGAAATAGCGCTCCAGTGGCGTGACGATGTTCAGCGTCGGCAGTTGGGAGCAAGCGATGAAGAGCGTATCCCATTCACGGTCCACCATGGCGCGCGCCCGTTGCTCGACTTCTTCCTCGGTAATCCGGCCTAGTGCATCTACATCGACCGCGCGAAAACTGTCAATGCAGCCGACCTCAATGCCGCCCGCCGCCAGGAATTCCTGAATGCGCGCGTTGACACTGTCCTGATAGGGCGTCAGCAGCGCGATCCGGCGGGCGCCGGCCTCTTGCAGCGCGTCAACCATTGCGCGCGCCGTGGTGACAACCGGCAGAGAACTAACCGCAGCCAAATCGCGCGCGATCTCCGCGTCGCCTTTCGGCCCGAGAATGAACCCGGCTGCGGTGCAGCCATACGCAATGACATCGATCGGAAGTCCGGAAAACGTGGCGCCTAGTTCGACCGCTGCGGCTTTGTATGCCGGCACCGATTCCGGCGTAAGCAATCCCTTGCCTCGCGGAATTCGCAATGTCGTGCAGGTGGAGCCGGCGGGAAGCCATCCCAGCATTTCCCGCTCCATGGTGGTATTGTTGATGGGCACCATCAGGCCGACTCGAACAGGCTCAGTCATTTTCATCATGTTTGGTTTCCTTTCCTGTGCAGCGCTTGCATTGGCGGGATCATGCCAACTGCAACCGGCGTACGCGTGGTATTGAGAATCCTTGCCAGCTGACTGCAATACACACTGGCAATAATGTCTTGGACTCACGCGCTCTAGTCTTCGCGAAACCCGCCTCTTCTCCGGCTGGCATCAACGAAAAATCGGAGTCAACCGGGACGTCCGCTCTAATCATTCGTTTGATTGTATAGGCCGGGTGGCTTCGCTGAAGTGACGCATCTACCGGGGCAGTTTGAACATTTTCCTCAGCTGCGCCAGCAGTCGGCTCACAACGATCCACGCGCTCAAAAGGCGTTTACAGGTCGAGCTTCCGAGTCTGAATTGGCCGCAAAAAATGTTTACAACT